>NZ_CP021647.1:1027500-1188838 GCF_002208135.1 Pseudoalteromonas piscicida | reverse complement strand
AAAACGTCACGTTTACACCAAACCAAATATTGCGGGCTTTATCTTTTACGTTGTAGTCATCGCTAAATACTACTTCGCTTACCACACCACGGCCGCTTAGGTATTCGTATTTACCATCACCGTTTAAGTCGTTGTAATCCGTGCTATAAGACGTAAAGTCTTCATCCAATAAGTTATTGATACGCGCAAATATAGTGACATTGTCGTTAAAGGAGTACTTAGCACCTAAATGCAGTAGGTTATAGTTTTTGTAGTACATGGCTTTGTCTAGGTTGCTGTCCCAGCCACGGTAACGATCGGAGCGCATTTCAGCATTTAGCGTTAGTGAAAACTCGTCTGTTACTTGCCAATTAACCGTTGCATTTGCCATGTGCTCGGCAGTATTGGTTAGTGGTTGCCCTTCTTGAGGGCCGCTCTGTTGTTCGCTGTCTGTCCATGTGTAGTTCGCGTAAAGTGAAACTGCATCTGTGAACTGGTAGCGGCCGGCAAGCTCAATACCCTGGATCTCAACTTTGTCGATATTGATTTTTTGACTGTAAGTCTCGTAACCAAGCTCGTCGTATACACCCAAATTCACGCATGGTTTTGCGCCATTGGTCGCAGAGCAGCTCTTAATCGTGTCACCACGGGCGATTTTATCGTCAAACTCCGTTGAGAAGTAAGTGATATTAAAATTGTGGTTCTCTGTTGGATGCGTCCAGTACAATGCAACTTCGTTGTTTACGCTGGTTTCTGGTTCAAGATCTGGGTTACCAGCAAACGGCGACGTACCTTGACCACCAAAACCAGTAATACCGTTGTATAAGTCGGTCGTTTGTGGCGTTTTATAACCTGTGCTGATCCCGCCTTTTACTGTCCAATCGTCAGATAGCTCGTATACACCGTATAGACGCGGAGAAAGTTGGCTACCAAATACGTCGTGGTTATCGTGACGGACACCCACAGTCACCGTTAACGGATCGCTTAAGTGCCAGTTATCTTCTACAAAT
Organism: Pseudoalteromonas piscicida; assembly: GCF_002208135.1. Lineage (NCBI taxonomy): Bacteria > Pseudomonadati > Pseudomonadota > Gammaproteobacteria > Alteromonadales > Pseudoalteromonadaceae > Pseudoalteromonas > Pseudoalteromonas piscicida. Next base: position 1,187,849 of record NZ_CP021647.1, on the reverse strand, counting down.
AGCGAGTACATTTGGTGTTCCTGAACGCCTTGAGCAACGCCTGATTCCATACCAAATACGCCATCTTGCAGTTCACCGTCAACCCACTGGCCGCCCACTACGAACACGTGATCGCCAAGTAAGTCATCAACCGGAATATCCACTCGCGCATCCAATGTATATTGGCTGCTGTTCAATGTACGTTTTGGACGTGGTAAAAATGTGCTTTCAGCAAGTGCTTTACGCTCTACTTCTTCCATGTTGGCATATTTACCGCTGCCATCGTACATGGCTTGTAGTAGTTTACGCTCCGCTACAGAAAGCGGCATAGTACGGCCATTGTTATCGGTATCAACAAATGCCAATGACACAAAGGTTTCAATATCACCAAATGTACCTTGGTGCGTTAGTGACCACCAGCTTCTATCGAATTCTTGGTCCGCTGCATAACCTGCACGCGGGTTTACCTTGCCACGGCGTGTTTGCCAGATTGATTCGATGTTGTCTTTGGTACCAAGCGGATAGGTAATTTTACCCGACTCAACGTCGTAGTTTGGTGTGTTATCGTACTCTTGATTTGAGATATCGTAGTCTAAAGTAACCGTGTGGTTGTTATTTGGTGTGAACACGAACGTCGCACCAAGTTGCGTATTGGTGTTATCCACTGTTTTGCCACCGCGTCCAAATCCAAGTTCACGATGATGTAGCTCGCCATTTGGGTCAATTGCTGGTGAAAATTCAGGGTTCGATGATTGGCGCTCATAAATGCTACCGCGAGCAGAAAAGTTAAGTAAACCTTTAACCAAAGGTCCATAGATGCTGAAGTCGGTGGTAATGTCATCACCAAACTGGTCCTTCGTTTGTAGGCTTCGGCCAAAATCGATAGTGCCAGTCCACTCATCTACCGACTTTTTAGTAATAATGTTGATTACGCCGCCCATCGCATCTGCGCCGTAAAGTGTAGAGGCAGGGCCTCTAATGACTTCAATACGCTCAATGGCACTTTTAGGTGGAATATGGTTAAACGCATTACCACCAAAGTTATTTGGGTAGATATCACCATGGTTGTTTTGACGCTTACCATCGATAAGTAGCAGCGTATATTCACCTGTTAAACCACGCATACTCACGCTGCCTTGGCCGGTTTTATCTCGAGTTGTGCCAATGTCCACGCCTTCTTGGTACTTTACGGCATCAAGCAACGTAGTGTAAGACTGAGCTTGAATGTCTTCAGCGGTGATCACTGAAATACTCGCAGGTGCTTCTGGTATTTTTTGCTCAAAGCCGGTCGCAGTTACCACGATGCGTTCCATGTCTGGCTGCGCTTTTACTGCATCAGCAAAAGCAACTGGACTAAGGGCAGAAAGCACCAAAGCAGAAAGTACACCACGTTTAAAAGGCGTGTTTGTCATTGTTAATATCCCAAAATTTATTGCATTAAAGTAAATTTTGGCGCGTACTCTAATTGGAAACTGAATTAAAGTCAAAAATATTGATAATTAATATCATTTGCATTTTTGATTTAAATCATATTTAAGGGTCGTTATCGGTTTATTAATTTTTCTTGGTCCTGATCATGAATAGATCGCGGGGTGAACCCGCTCCTACCACATATTCAAACCCTTGGTGGGAGGCGCTTTATGCGGCGATCAGTAGAGAAAAGTTCTCGGGGTGAACCCGTTCCTCCACATATTCAAACCCTTGGTGGGGGGCGCTTTATGCGGCGATCAGTAGAGAAAAGATCACGGAGTAAACCCGCTCCCACAACATATTCAAACCCTTGGTGGGAGGCGCTTTATGCGGCGGTCATTGGAGAAAAGATCACGGGGTGAACCCGCTCCTACCACGTATTTAAACCCTTGGTGGGAGGCGCTTTATGCGGCGGTCATTGGAGAAAAGATCACGGAGTAAACCCGCTCCTACCACGTATTTAAACCCTTGGTGGGAGGCGCTTTATGCGGCGGTCATTGGAGAAAAGCTCACGGGGTGACCCCGCTCCTCCACATATTCAAACCCTTGGTGGGAGCCGCTTTATGCGGCGATCATTAGAGAAAAGCTCACGGGGTAAACCTGTTCCTGCCACATATTTAAACCCTTGGTGGGAGGCGCTTTAGGCAGCGGTCATTAGAGAAAAGCTCACGGGGTAAACCCTTTCCTACCACATATTTAAACCCTTGGTGGGAGGCGCTTTAGGCAGCGGTCATTGGAGAAAAGCTCACGGGGTAAACCCGATCCTACCACATATTTAAACCCTTGGTGGGAGCCGCTTTACGCGGCGATCAGTAGAGAAAAGCTCGCGGGGTAAACCCGCTCCCACAACATATTCAAGACCTTGGTGGGAGGCACTTCACGCGGCGATCAGTAGAGAAAAGCTCACGGGGTAAACCCTTTCCTACCACATATTTAAACCCTTGGAGGGAGGCGCTTCACGCGGCGGTCATTAGAGAAAAGCTCACGGGGTGACCCCGCTCCTCCACATATTCAAACCCTTGGTGGGAGCCGCTTTAGGCGGCGATCATTAGAGAAAAGCTCACGGGGTAAACCTGTTCCTGCCACATATTTAAACCCTTGGTGGGAGGCGCTTTATGCGACGATCAGTAGAAAAAGATCACCGTGTAAAGCGCTTCCTACGTACTAAACAGTAAACTCCCTAGCATTGTCGTTGAGGCGGTGGCTGGTTTGCTCTAACTGCTCAACAATGGCCATAAACTCATTCATCCTCTTAATTGCTTCTTTGGAAATATCACTCAGGCCATTGATATTAGTATTTATATCTTCTGTTACCGATAACTGCTCCTGTGAGGCGGTGGCAACACCTTGAGTCAAGTCTTTGATTTTGCTCACCGCTTCAAAGATGCTATCGAGCACTTCAGAAGATACCATTACCTGCTCTTCAGTCGCTTGCACTTGGTGCTGACTTTGCTGAATGGCGGTATTTGCACTCCCCGCTTTGGTTTGCAGCTGCTGGATGATATCGCGAATTTCTTCGGTAGATTTTTGGGTTCGTTGAGCGAGAGTTCGTACTTCATCTGCAACAACAGCAAAACCACGGCCTTGCTCTCCGGCCCTTGCCGCTTCGATGGCAGCGTTTAATGCGAGCAAGTTGGTTTGTTCTGCAATAGCCTGGATCACGCTCACTACATTTGACACTTGGTCACTTTGCTCAGTCAACTCAGAGATAATATTCGCAGTTTCGTCAAAGCGTGCCGACAAATCACTGAATTGCTGACTGGTTTGCGACATCACCTCCATTCCACGCTGCGCTTCGAGTTCAACCTGATTGGCATAGTCTGCGGTACTTACGGTACTGGACGTAACTTCATTGAGCGTTGCAGTCATTTCTTCTGCGGCAGTAGCGATGGTTTCGAGACGGGCATTTTGTTCTTCACTTATCTCTTTGTTGCTGCGAATAAAGTGCGCTACTTCTTTGGAAGACTGTGTCATCGCGCTACCTGCTGAGCCAATATTCGTTACCGTATTTTTAAAGCTGCTGAGCATACGGTTAACCGTATTTGAAACCGCGCGTATTTCTGTTGCTCCGCTTTCATTTACGGTTTTTCTAAGATCGTTTGAACTGCCTATCTCTTCAAAGGTTCTACCAAGTAACTCTATCGGTTTCACAATACGGCGACGAACTAAATACACGCCGAATAAGCTGAAACATACGGTTATCACTAACATCACCATAGCCCATAAAACATAAGATTCCACAGCACTGTGGGCCCGCACAACGTTTTGTTTGGTGCGGTTTTCAAGTTCAGTGAAAAATGATTCAACCGGTTTCATGATGTTGGCTTTATAGCGATGATAATCATCACTGTGAGTGAGCTTAACCGCTTTGTTCAAATCGGGCTCGCCCTGGATGGTGTAATTACCAGCACTATCTTTGAACTTACCTTTTACGGCGTTCATGGCTTCAACTTCTAATGCGACGAGACCATTTGAGTTAGCTTGTGCCTCGCTTAAGTAGTTGAGTTCCTTTTGGCTAAAACCCGCCGCTTTCATAGCATCGAGTAATACTTCTCGCTGACCGTCTGGTTTTGGTTTATCACCATAGTTGAGCACCAGATCCCAATAGATTTTATGGTAGCCTTCGGGTCTTGGCTTTTCACCATTACGAATAGCTAATACATCCATATACATCTTTTCGTATTTATCGTTCCCGGTTACTGCATAGGTTCTGCCTAATCGCGTTAAATCGTCGGAGCTTTGTCTTAATTCGTCAGCCAGTTGATAGGCTTTGTAGCGGTTGTCAGCCATTTGTTCAAAATCAAGCAAAGCGTTAAACATGTTGACAACCAAAAGAGTAACGATAACGACAAAAACAATAATACCACCGAAGATAGCGGTCATGAGGATACGGATAGAGTTTAACTTCATGATTCTAGCCTTTATTGAAGCGTTCATAATAAAGACTAGTGCAGGGTTTGAGATTCTTCTAGTTTGAAATTGGGAACAAATGATGTTGACATAATAACCATGCGAACCAAATCAAAAGCTCGCGGGGTGAACCCGCTCCTACCACGTATTCAACTCCTTGGTGGGAGCCACTTTATGCGGCGGTCATTAGAGAAAAGCTCGCGGGGTGAACCCGCTCCCACAACATATTCAAGACCTTGATGGGAGGCGCTTTAGGCGGCGATCAGTAGAGAAAAGCTCACCGGGTAAACCCGTTCCTACCACATATTCAACCCCTTGGTGGGAGGCGCTTTAGGCGGCGATCAGTAGAGAAAAGCTCGCCGGGTGAACCCGTTCCTACCACATATTTAAACCCTTGGTGGGAGCCGCTTTAGGCGGCGGTCATTAGAGGGGGTGAATCCGCTCCTAGTACGTATTCAACCCCTTGATGGGAGGCGCTTTATGCGACGAGCATTAGAGAAAAGCTCACCGGGTAAACCCGTTCCTACCACATATTCAACCCTTAGGTGGGAGCCGCTTTAGGCGGCGGTCATTAGAGAAAAGCTCGCGGGGTGAACCCGTTCCTACCACATATTTAAACCCTTGGTGGGAGGCGCTTCACGCGGCGATCAGTAGAGAAAAGCTCGCCGGGTGAACCCGCTCCTACCACGGATTCAACCCCTTGGTGGGAGCCGCTTTATGCGGCGATCATTAGAAACAACATCACGTTGTGAACCCGTTCCTACCACAGTTAACATTGCTTAAATACTTGCGGGCATGCCCATGCAACTTGCATAGTAAGTGGTTGTTGCAGGCCAATCAGAGAATACGCCGATTACGCCAACCTCTTTAGCTAATACATCTAGCACTTTAAAGGTATCACCATCGTTATCTATCATCGCCTCGCCTGACAGACTGCCGTTGATGCTTTGGTAATACCAACCACCGCCGCTGGCTAAGTGACCAGAGCGCTCAAGTGTCCAAGTGATAATCCCAAGCCCTGCGGCTTTTGCTGCTTTGGCATACGGTGAGGGGACGATTTCCCCCCTTCTTCGGTTAATAACATCCAAAGTGGCGGTGCAATAATTTTAACACCATCGGCTGCAAGCTCTTCCATCGTTGGTGACAATAGCTCGGGGTTATGCACGATTTGCTCTGCTGGTATCATGCTTTCATTGTCTGCTGCTTGCGTTTCGTATCTGTCGTCCAAATATACAGCCTGTGCGCCAAACTCTGGATTTTCTTTTATCCAATAGACGACATCGTCACGATTAAAAGACTGCGCCCAAACATTTTTTGGGTCTACATTGGCGGCTTTATATTCGTCTATCATTTTTTGTGCGTAGGCTTCTTGCGTAAAACCATCAAAAGGCATGGCAACAGACGGAGTCTTCAGCTCTGGCGTCATTTTCACGCCTAAATTTTTAAATAACTCAATGCTCTGAGCATGAGTCATTAAAGTGCCTCTGCTTGCATATAAATCGGTGCGCCAATTTGCCGTGCCATCCATATATTCCTCTACGGTTGTCGCCATTGAATTCGCGGCATCCATTTTACCTTTTAATGTCTTAAACTCGGCCAAAGTAATATCGCTAGTACAACACATAGCTTGGGCTGCAATCCCATTTTCAGGATCGGCAGGTATAAATGGTGTTGTACATTTTTGCGCCAAATCCGTTGCTAAGATATTCGTTGTGGTGTGCAAATCACATTGTGAGTGGCGACAAACCAGCTCTTTGTCTTTGGTAAAAGCAACGTCACACTCTAAAATCCCAGCACCCATTTTAGCCGCCGCAACATAAGATTCTTTGGTGTGTTCAGGAAACTGCATTGGCGCACCACGATGCCCAATTGAAAAGTCTGTTCTATAAAAAGGTCCGTTAGCACACTGCTCGAGCTTGGTTTTGAGTGCACTGTCTTCCATATCTTGAATTAAGAAGTCAGGGCGTGTGCCTATTTGCATCGCACTTGCACTACCAGCTGGCACCTCCACAATTACCGGAACTTCAACGACTTTTATTTCAGTTTCCGTTGTGATCACCGGTTTTTCAACCTGCACAACCTCTACAGAATCATCATCACATGCACTCAGCAATAATGCCGCTACGAGCGCAGAACAAACGCTTATCTTATTCATTTTAATACCATTATTATTTTAAAGAAGGCATACGCTAAACGCTTTGTATTACGGTTACGGGAACAAACTATGATTTTTTAGTTACCTATTTTTAACCAAATATAACGACCTTGGGTAATCGTTGTGTAATTTGAATATAAAGAAAAAGAGTCTGCACTTAACAGACTCTTTGATGCGAGATAATTATCTAAGCGATTAATTAATTATCTGGCCTCTTAGTTCACCATTTGGATTCGCTGGAGTATGCACATTCACGTAGTGACCACCGCCTGCCAGAATCGCAAATATTTCCGCTGTCAATGCTGCACTGGCCGGAGCCATCCAGCGATTGGCATCACTACTATCTTGCATTAATGTTAGTAAAACAGGGCCGTTTTCACCAGCAATACCAGTATGTATGTGCGCAGCCGTTGCATCGGCAACACCCGAGGTAAGCACTTGTAATTCAAGGTCGAAGCCGTTTCGATTTACCAAAGCATATCCACTACCACTGGCTGTGGTTGTAACGGCTGGGACTTCTTGCTCGCCACTCAATGGAAACGCCACCAAAGTGTAGTTGTCAGTGAGGATCTGACCACGAAGTTCACCACTCATATTTGCTGGTGTGTGGACATTAACATAGTGTCCGCCCGATGCGAGCACCGCAAAAATCTCAGCATTGATCTTGGTGTTGTCTGGGGTCATCCACACATTTATATTATCGGTGCTTTGCTCAAGGCCAACTAAAACATCACCATTCATGCCAATTCGACCAGTATGAATATGCGCCGCCGTTGCATCTTCAACACCGCTAGTCACAACTCTGAGTTCTACTTCATAGTTGTCAGTGTTAACAAGGGCATAGCCATCACCGGATGCCATTGTTGCTACTGCAGGCACTTCCTGTTTGCCGGACAAGTCAAATGTAGCAACGGCGTAGTTGTTAGTCAGGATTTGACCGCGGATCTCACCATTTGGCATCTCAGGAGTATGAACATTAACGTAATGTCCACCTGAGAGCAAAACATTCAACGTCGCTTCGTCGATCATTGTGTCATCAGGCGTTACCCAATCTGTCATTACTTCGTCGTCCTGCTCTAGCACCACAAGCACATCGCCGTTCATACCAATGCGGCCAGTGTGAATATGTGCAGCGGTGGCATCATCAACGTCCATAGTAACCGCTCGAAGGTATAGCTCACCATCGGCACTGTCGTATGACGCATAACCATACCCCATGGCACTACTTTCATTCATTGGCACCTGTTGTGAGCCTTCTAATTTGAAAGTAATGACACTTACCGTGTCAGGCACGATTTGAGCGCGTAACTCACCGTTTGGAAAGGCCTCGGTATGTAGATTGATATACCAGTCACCGTCCAGCATATCCTCAATTAGCTCCTCTGAAAGATCTGTGATTGGAATACTCACCTTGTTATCATCCGATGCTTCAAAGGCGAAAGCCACATCGCCATTCGCTCCTAAATCCCCATCGTGAATATGTGCAGCACTAAAACCTTCGACATCACTGTAGTCGAGTGTTGCTCTGAATTGCATCAGATTTTCATCAAGCTCAACTGTTGCAAAAGCGGTTTGCATTGACGTATTCATCGGCACTTCTTGCTTTCCTGATAACATCAATTCGAAGGTCTTAGTCGCTGAAAACTCTTGGGCTGGCGGCGGTGGCGGAGGTGTAACAGTATCGTTATCGTCGTTATCGCTACATGCCATAAGAAGCATGAGGCTGGCACTTACTATAAACTTTTTCATTATACTCATCCTGTAGACTCGGTTAAAAAGAATGACTTTTGTCACCCACAGCTAACCCCTACGAACCGGTTTGAATAAAAGTTCATCAAATTTGAAAAATGATTGTATATATTTTGTCTGTACCTAATTGCACCAAAAGCAATACCAACTTTTGCCTGATCATCCATTGATATCGGTGGTGTTAACGCTTGAATGGCATTACATCCAGCTTAGTAATATCAATGAATTTCTCACAATAATTCTGAAACCTCATTGCCATATAAGAGTCATCTTTTTGTGATTAAGTAACTGCTTTAACAATAATAATCAGGATATTTTATGTTTAAGCACTCACTGATCGCACTCTCTTTGCTTTCTCTTCTCACTGGCTGTTCGCTTGATGGTGACGATGGCGCCACCGGCTCACAAGGACCACAAGGCATTGCCGGACAAGATGGTAACGATGGACAAAATGGGACAGATGGGTCCGACGGCCAAGAGGGAACAAACGGACAAGACGGAATCAATGGCACCAATGCCAATAGCATGCTTGAAATAAGCCTTGTGGGACGTGCAGTACTTAATGCAGAAAGTCCTGAAGGCGCCGCTGAAATTGTCGCTTACCAAGCATCCAAAAAATGGATATATGCCATTAATAGTTCAGGCAGTACCGCTGTGGTTGAAGTTATTCCAGCAACCGGCTTTGATACTGCCGCTCTGGCCAAAAATAACGAAGGCGTTATTACCGCCACAAATTTAACGTCTGCCATGACAATCAACTTAAACAACAATACACCCGGCGATGCAAATAGCATTGCAGTTGACGAAAACAACCAACTATTGGCAGTTGCAATGGCAGCCAAGACTACGGGCGACGCAGGACAAATCGCTTTTTATGATATCTCAGGTGCAACTCCTACCTTTGTTAAAAATGTAACAGTAGGTGCATTACCAGATATGGTTACCTTTACTCATGATGGCAGCAAAGTCGTGGTCGCAAATGAAGGAGAACCAGCTGGCGATTACAGCGTTGATCCTGAAGGTAGCATCAGTATTATCAACATTACAAACGGCGTAGTTGCAAATACAGCAACACAATTGGACTTTAGTGCATTTAACACCAAGCAAGCTGAGCTAGAAGCACAAGGCGTTGTCTTCGCCAATCCAACTGGTCGCACTATCAATGGCAAACTTATTAATACGACAGTTGCGATGGATTTAGAACCGGAATATGTCACCATCTCTAAAGACAACCGTTTCGCATATGTTTCAATTCAAGAAAACAACGCACTCGCTATTGTAGATCTTAACGACAATAGCCTTGATTTAGTCGGTTTAGGATTCAAAGACTGGTCTAACTATACAATGGATGCCTCGGATAAAGATAAAAAGATCAACTTTAAAAAGTATCCAGGTCTTTACGGTATGTATCAGCCAGACACTATCTCTAGCTATACATGGAAAGGCGCGAACTTTATTGTCTCAGCTAACGAAGGTGATGGAAGAGAATACTTTTTTGATGCTGCCGATGAAGCCGACTGCAACGCGAAAGGTGGCCTAGATTACGATAAAGACGATGGCTGTTTAGCGTATATTGATGAGAGCCGTGCCGAAGATCTTACCTTAGCAAGCAACTTTGCCTATCTCAATAATGACGATGACGACATTGGTCGTCTTAAAGTTACAACGGTGAAAGGCGATGAAAATAAAGACGGTCAATATGAAGCGCTATACACCTATGGTGCACGCTCATTCACCATTTGGGATAGCAACGGCCTTGTGGTGTTCGACTCTGGCGATCAAATCGAGCGGATCACAGCCTCCGTGCATGGCGCACAATTTAACAATGATGAAGACACTAATGAGGGCGATACGCGATCCGATGCAAAAGGCCCAGAGCCGGAAGCACTAGCGCTAGGTCAAATTGGTGAACGCACTTTTGCATTCGTTGGCTTAGAGCGTATGGGTAGTATCATGGTTTACGATATCACCAACCCTTACGATGTTAAGTTTGAAGATTATTTTTACAACCGCGGATTAGTTGAAGATGCTGAGATCACTGGCGACTTGGCACCAGAGGGCATGGCATTTATTCCTGCCGACAAAAGTGCAACTGGCGAAGCCTTATTAGTGATCGGCAATGAAATTTCCGGCTCGGTTGCGGTATGGCAAATCGCAGAAAAATGAACCGTTCACATTATTCGCAGTGGGAGGCGCTTTAGGCGGCGATCAGTAGAGAAAAGCTCGCGGGGTGAACCCGCTCCCACAACATATTCAAGACCTTGGTGGGAGGCACTTCACGCGGCGATCAGTAGAGAAAAGCTCGCGGGGTGAACCCGCTCCCACAACATATTTAAACCCTTGGTGGGAGACGCTTCACGCGGCGATCTTTAGGTTATTCTGACAATCCTTTGACCGTATTTGTGAGGTTTTCTGCGCCTTGCTTTATTTCATTCATCACTTTATTCACTTCATCGATTTGTGCAAGGCCGAGCTCCGTGCTCTCAGACACCGTATTCATTAATGCAGTAGCTTCTTTAGTTAACACTTCGTTCTGATTTACCACATCATTGATTTCGTTGGTCGACTGCGAAGTACGTGCTGCTAAGCTTCTTACTTCATCGGCTACCACCGCAAACCCTCTTCCCTGCTCGCCCGCTCTGGCGGCTTCTATCGCTGCATTTAACGCAAGTAGGTTAGTTTGCTCCGCAATCGCGCTGATGGTAGAGACAATTGCCGAGATCCCTTTTGACTGTTCATTAAGCTGAGCTATTGCGGCCATCGCACTTTGCACTTGATTAGAAATAAGCCCAGAGGTACTGACAGACTCTTGCAACAATAAACTCGCACGGGCCGCTATTTGCTCGGTTTGCTCAGATGTCACCTGCGCAACTTCGGCAGCTTGTGCGACTCGATGCGCTTTTTGCACCCGCGCCGTGATATTTGTTGCAAACTTTATCACTTTAATGACTTTGCCATGTTCATCAAAGATAGGGTTATACGTTGCTTCAATCCAAATATCTTCGCCATGTTTACCTAAGCGATGAAAGCGACCACTTTTGTGCTGACCTTTTGCCAGTTCTTCCCAAAAATGTGGCTGCTCTTTATAAAAGCTGTCGTCACAGAAAATTCGATGATGCTGACCTTTAATCTCACTGAGTTTATAACCCACAGTTGCCGTGAAATTTGTATTCGCATCTAAAATAACGCCCTCAGGTGTAAACTCTATGGTTGCCATGGATTTATTGAGTGCGTTAGCTATCGCTTCTTGTGCTTTTATAGTGAGCTTTTCTGCTGTGATATCATTCGCAATTTTAACAATACGGGTGACTTTGCCATTTTCTTCAACCGGAAAATAGGTAGCGTCAAGCCAAACCACGTCACCTTTTTTGGTAAAGCGCTCAAAATTACCAAACTGAGCTTGGCCACGTTGAAGGCTTGCCCAGAAACTGCGATATTCCGAAGAATTTACGTAGTCCTTATGGCAAAAAATACGATGGTGCTGCCCTATCACTTCAGCCTCGGTGTAACCCACCACAGCGAGAAAATGTCGATTGACCGCAGCTATTTGACCATCGGGTGTAAATTCAATTTTTGCGACCGCTTCATCAATCGCAGAAAGTAATGCCCGAGCACGGTTGAGTTCAGCGGTCAAATTTTCAACTTCTTGATTTGGCTTTCGAAAAAAGTTCATAAGCTATTCCATAACAAACAATATGCATGACTGCATTATTATCACATTTTTGGTAATAAAGTATGAATTATAGATAGGAAAGTGAAATTTGATGCGCCTGAAAGTCTAGCAAAATTGAATCAAGCCGCGCCCTAGCTACGAAGCAGCGCGACTTGATATGATATCAGCTATGTTAGCCAACCAGTACTTTGGATAACTACTTCTGTACCGTTAGACGGTAGTCACCCGCACCGCTGTATGAGTAAACCAAAATGCGGTAATAACCTGAATTTGCCGTATAGTTAATTGACTCTTGTGAGGTCGGCGTCTCCGAAATTGCGACTTGTTGCCATGCGCCACCTTGCCAAGCTTCGAGTTTTAAATCGAAGTCTGCGTTCGTAGGTCCCTCTAAAGTAAGTGCGATTGTGCCACCGCCGTACTGAAACCAACTGCCGTCAGGTTGTATGGCTTGTTGCTTGTCCGCTAAGTATCCAGTATAAACATCCCCACTGGTGGTGGGGTTGTACTGCCGCTCACGGTAAATTGGATCTCTGCAGCGGGATCAGAAATATTGCTGATGGACAAACCTGAGTCGCTTCCATTCCACCATAGCGCATTAGTCCCTTTACTACTCAACGCATTCGGCAGTGTGGCACTAAACTCTCCTGCCACATCAAATAAATCGCCATTATCCCCACGGTTGCGGCCATTTTCAGGATCTCGTTTGGCATCACCATGCTCCATTTGGATATACGGATGCCATTCATTCGAGTTATTGCCCGCGGGATCAACGTGCCAAATAGCCAAGCCAGAATCGAGTTGCTCTGAGTTTTGTCCCGACTGATGAATAGCCTCAATGTAAAATGCTTCATTTGTATTGCTCGGGTTGGTCCATTTATATGAGCTGTTAGTGCCTGAAATATGGCTGAGCCTTCCCGTTGGGGCATTGGCATTTACGGCTGGATTAAGTTCAGTTACCGTATCCCAACCAGCTATGGCTCTAAAGTGTGCGACAGGTGGCGTCGGCTTAAAACGGTTGGAAGCACCAATCGCGCCAAATCCCATAACGCCAAAACTTGCGACAGAGCCTTCTGAGCTACCGTCATAATCATAAAGATCGGGCCAGTTTGTAATTAAATGACCTGACTCATGTACAAAGGTGCCAATTGCAAGGCTATTTCCCATATCCGTGATTTGATAGCGATCGGTACACACGCCATCAGCACAAAAACGAGGACTGAGTCTTGCCATATGTGGCCACAGACCTTTAGACCATGCACTATCAGAGTTACCAGCATAAAAAATATTTAACCCACGGATCTGGCCACTACTATTTGTAGTCAGCGAGCTAAAATCAAATCCCTGTTGAAATTCAAGCCAATTTAGCGCTTCTTTTATGAGTTCTTGCGAGCGTACTGTTGAGCTTAATGCGCTATCAGCGTAATACGCTTTGTTTTTCTTTGCGGTGTAATAAGCCGTTACCGTATTGGTATAATCAAGCTTGCCTCCAGAGACCGACGAAAAATACCCTCTTACTGACTGCGCGTTACCAAATTCAGTGTAATTTTGGTCATTTAAAAAACGCTCAACTTGTGCTTTTGTGATAGTGCCGCGCTCATCAGGGAAATCAATGATGATAGTTAACCCTTTTACTTGGCCGCTGATCTCAGCATTCAACGCCATTGCATTATCACTACGCTCAAACTGATGCGTATGTATCAAGTCGACTGGTATTTGGTTTTGACCCAGCATTACCTGCTGCGCCGCTTTTACCTTTTTTGCAATAGCAGTAGAGGATAACCCTTGCTGCATAGCATCTACTGAGTGACGTTGCATGCCCCGTTTACTGCGCTTGGTCACTAGCTTACCTGTTGATATAAGCTGCTCTCCATCGGCTGATACCTCTGCGTAAGCCATTCCTTTAAGCGAGGCATCATACACAACAAGCTCGCCGTCAGGTGTACGCTGCTGTGCAAAGTACGTATTACCATTAAGAATAAGAGTGATCACCTCACCACTTGGTTGAGTAAATTGATACTGTTCATTTTTATAAGGTATAGCCGCGTTTACTGCGACACTGGTTGCCAATAAAGACGTTGCAATAATTGCTGATGTTAATTTCATTTTTCCTTTCCTAGGTTACATGTTGTACAACTCATTAACATACAGAATGAATACAAAATTGCAACAACTCTCAGACCATTAAAGGTACAAAAATCATCAACCAGATAAATAACAAATAGTTACAACGATTGTAATTTCACCAATTTAGAAGCTTTTATATTTCAAAGTGAGCAAATAAAGTTCGTTTAAACTATTTTTTTCAATTTTTAGTTTACAAGTACTAAACATTACATTAGCATTGGTTTCGTTCCTTTGGGGCTGCACCTTTTTACCTACGTATTTAGGCGTGCCTAAAGTCACAATTGAACTCCCGAGAAGTAGAGCTTGCCGACTGGGACGTTGGCATTATTGGGATTTCCTTGGCACAGCTTGTTGCTATTGGAGTTTTTATGCAGGCCAGTATGGCCTGCTTTTTTTTTGTCCAAAATTCGTCATCTAGGTATTAGTTGCCGAGCGCAATTCAAATAGTTAAACTCAAAGCTCATGTTCCTGATTTGATGTAAACCATGTCGGCACTACGCAAACCCGTTTCAGTATTGGTCGTGATATATAACGAGCATAATGAATTTTTGCTGTTACAAAGAGCAGACGATAAGCACTTTTGGCAATCGGTAACTGGAGGGGTTGATCCCGGTGAAACTCCTATCGCCACGGCGTATAGAGAGTTAAAAGAAGAGACCGGCATCGACGCCGCTGCGCTTGGGATCACCATCCACTCGCATAATAAAACGAATCAATACACGATAAGACCACAGTGGCGCCATCGCTATGAGCTGGGTGTGACCGTGAACACTGAGCACGTTTTTAGTGTCCAAGTACCGTCAGGGATCAGTGTGGTACTTGCTGAAGATGAACACACGGACTTTATCTGGCTTGACAAAACACACGCTTGTGAACGCGTCTGGTCTCCAAGCAATCGACAGGAAATAGAACTTATAGGAGTATGATTGAGCTATGTTTACGACATTAGGATCTTTACAAACACCATGTTTAGTTGTTGATAAAATTGCTTTTTTACATAACCTTTCGCGTATGGAAAAGTATCTTGATGCTTTTAATGTAGCCCTTCGCCCACATTTGAAAACGGTAAAATCCATTGCCGCAGCAAGCTATATTTTGGCCGACAAACAAACGGGATGTGCGGTCTCCACTCTAAAAGAGGCAGAAACGTTTGCTGCACAAGGTTACACCAATATCACCTATGCGGTGGGGATCACAGAAGATAAGTTACAGCGCGTTTTAGCCCTTATCAACCAAGGTGTCAATCTAACCATATTGCTAGACAGCATGGAACAAGCCATGTTTGTCTCTCAATTTTGCTCGGAAAATGAATGTAAGATTCCTTGCTTGATAGAAATAGACTGCGACGGACATCGCGCAGGACTTAGCCCTAAAAACAAAGAAATCGTGACAATCGCAACCATACTGGAAAGCGGAGGTTTATATCGAGGGTTACTAACGCACGCCGGCGGTTCATACACGTGTAACACAACTGAGCAACTAATACAGTTTGCAGAGAAAGAGCGCTCGGCTGTTGTGGCTGCCGCATCCATGCTGGAAGAGGCAGGAATTACCACAACAGTGCTGAGTATTGGCTCTACCCCAACGGCACTGTCAACGCAAAACCTCGATGGGATAACAGAAGTACGAGCTGGGGTCTATACATTCTTCGACCTTGTTATGGCTGGTATCGGCATATGTGACATCGAAGATATTGCACTTAGCGTGCTAACACGTGTCACTGGTATCAAGCGTAGTGAAAATAAGCTCTTTATAGATGCAGGCTGGATGGCGCTTTCAAGAGACAGAGGTACCGCGAGTCAAGCGTTTGATTGTGGCTATGGCCTCGTTTGTGACCAAGAAGGTAATTTGTTGCCTGGACTCAAAGTAACCTCAGCAAATCAAGAGCATGGCATTATTGAATGTGAACCGGGCTTTACCTTACCAGACATGAAACATGGTGACCTACTACGTATTTTACCGAATCATGCATGTGCAACAGCCGCTCAGCACTCGGGCTATCATGTGTTAAGTCATGATGACATCGAGTTTTGGCCAAGATTTGGGGGTGGTGACACTCCCTTGCTTACAACGCTCTTTTGGTGCACTGCTCTCTTGAGACCTCAATAAGAGTAGAATAAACAAGTCATATTATACACTTTGGCCTACAATCCATTATACTCGTATACTCTCGGTTTTTTAATTTGTTCTTGGCAAGTTACTGAATTCCAACAATCGGTTTCTGGATAGCGATAATATAACTCTTTAAATATCGGGTTATATTTTTCTCTGACCGCTTTTTGTATTTCTTTTGGAAGCACTGGTAAATAGTTGGTTTTTATGGAATCAATATGCCGTGATACCAAAGTTCCTAAACGGTATCTAGCCTCTTCAAATAACGAACTCTGGCGGTAATATTCTGAGCTATCCGGTGCAAGCTGCTCCATCGCCAAGCTCGCGCGCTCAGCCTCTTTTTCTATTCGAGCCAAAACCGCCTCCAGCGAAACCACTTCAACTGTAAAGGGAATTGGGTCATCAGCTTTGCTTGGGGCAAAACCTGCACTCGAATAATTAATATGGTACATAGGATGGTATACTTCGAAGTGTATTAACGCATAAGCATTAGGATATTTGAGATCTAAGTGCTCCCTTGGAAATAAAATCGGTTGGTTTGCATCGCCAATTCTTTCATAAAGATAGCCCATTCTATGTCCACTTCCCCCATGACCTCCATACTCAACATGCGCAGATTTAATTAAAAATGGCGCTTCAGGCTGTTTACCATCTTTGGTTGCTATTGTTACAACTATCGGGCCTCTGAAACCAAAGGACTTATCAAATGCACTACAGCCAGTGAGCGTTAGGACTAAAATACACAGAAAACCGTGACCAAACGTTAAATACTTTTTCATAAAGTAAACCATAAAATAATATACTAGATAGCCGTAATTACAGGATTATCTGAACTACCAGAAATTCTATAACCAAGAATACTAGCCAGTTGAGAGACTTCTTCGATCACAAAATTTCATCCCCCATCATCAATGTAAATTTTTAAAACAACAAAACTCACCTTTTTATAGTCCATTATATTCGTGCTCTCTTGGTTTTTTTAATTGTTCTTGGCAATACATCAAAAGCCCACAATCGGTTTCTGGATAGCGATAATATAACTCCTTAAATATCGGGTTATATTTTTCTCTCACCGCTTTTTGTATTTCTTTTGGAAGCACTGGTAAATAGTCGGTTTTTATGGAATCAATATGCCGTGATACCAAAGCTCCTAAACTGTGCCTAGCCTTTTCAAATAACGAACTCTGGCGGTAATATTCTGAGCTATCCGGTGCGAGCTGCTCCATCGCCAAGCTCGCGCGCTCAGCCTCTTTTTCTATTCGAGCCAAAACCGCCTCCAGCGGAAGCACTTCAATTGTAAAGGGAATTGGATCATCAGCTTTGCTTGGGGCAAAATATGCACTTGAATATTCAGTATTGTACATAGGATGGCGCACTTTGAAGTGTATTAACGCATAAGCATTAGGATATTTGAGATCTAAGTGCTCCCTTGGAAATAAAATCGGTTGGTTTGCATCGCCAATTTTTTCATAAAGATAGCCCCTTTTCAGTCCACTTCCCCCATGACCCCCAACCTCAACATGCGAAGATTTAATTAAAAATGGTGCTTCAGGCTGTTTACCATCTTTGGTTGCTATTGTAACAACTATCGGGCCTCTGAAACCAAAGGACTTATCAAATACACTACAGCCAGTGAGCGTTAGGACTAAAATACACAGAAAACTGTGGCCAAACGTTAAATACTTTTTCATAAAGTAAACCATAAAATAATATACTAGATAGCCGTAATCACTGGATTATCTGAACTACCAGAAATTCGATAACCAAGAATACTAGCCAGTTGAGAGACTTCTTCAATCACAAAGATTCCATTTTCCAAATCAGACAAAACACCTAATTTTGAAAGCAGGTTCGTTTTGTTATTCTCCAATATATACTTTATGGCTTCATCTCTTTCATACTACCCCATTTTAACATTAAAGTTTAATTCAATTAGTTTATCTTTATCTGATGATAAGGCGCGTTTTAATTTTATATAACGTTCGGCAATAGCGAGATACTCATCCCCTAATCCAACATTTGAATAATTTGATTTGATGTAATCAAAGTCAGCTATTTCAGCTAGCCCTAATAACGTTAATAACTTACTATCGAAGCCAAAGTCGTCTCCAATAGACTGATTTAGCGCTTTTGATAGTTGAGCAATTGCATCAGGATCATTTTGAGCGGATAGTTTACCAAATGCCCAGCTCGCGGGACCTCTAAAAATAGGATGCACGCTTTCATCTGCCATTAAACTAATTCTTGATTTAACACTAGCTTTAGGATGAAGCGTAAAATACATGAGTGTTTCTCGAAGCCGTATACCACCAGCTTCGTCACTGTTAATATAGTCAGAGTAAAATTGAGAGGATATTGCTGTAGGCCCTGCAAGGAGAATATTTATCATGATACTTTTTTGTACTAATGATAAACTACTCGTACCTTCAGATAAATCAATCATTTCTTGCTGAAGTGCCGAGTACAATTTTGCTTGATTAACATGACTTGCTAGAGTATTTTTACAGCTAAATATTGCCTCTTTAAGCAGCTCAGCGTCATTTGGCAGTGGGTTAAGGGAGTTAAAATCAACCTCAAATTTATTTAATTTAACAACAATTCCAGGTACTTTATTCAAGCCAAGATCTGAAAGATGTGGCAACTCTCGAATTTCATCTTCTACCGTTTTAATTTCAATCAAGCTAAGTGCATTAACAGAAAAGCTAAACAAGGCAAACAAAAAGACACTGTCTTTATAATTCTATCAAACACTGTAGTAAAATCCTTTAAACCCATATAGGGTACGGCATAATATACAACAAATTAAATTTGTCAACGCAATGTTATCAACTAAATTATAAATTAAGGTCTTTAATTACAAAGAAAGGGGTAATTACATCTCAGAACAAAAAAAATGACAGCGATGTCATTATAAAATAGAAGAATAATCGATATTTTTTAGTCACATCTAAATATAAATATGATTTATACACTTCGTTACAAACCACATGCAAAACTGCCCAAAAAGTCCAGTCATCATAGTTACACTGAGGGGAAAACAAACCAATAGCTATTCTTACGTTATTCATCTATATTGGGAACATGCATTTGATGCGAACAATTCTTATGTAGTAGGAGAGCTAACATGGATCCAGTCACACTTATTTTTGATTACCTTTTTACCATTCAAGCGTTTTTATTGATTTTCGTTATTGTGGTACTAAAAGGGAGTATCAAATTTGTCCCGCAGAACCGTGCGTGGATTATTGAACGTTTCGGTAAGTATCAATCCACTAAAGAAGCCGGGCTTAACTTTATTCTGCCATTTATCGACCGCGTAGCCTCCGATAGGAGCTTAAAGGAGCAAGCCGTTGATGTGCCATCTCAATCAGCGATAACCAAAGACAATATTTCATTGATTGTTGATGGTGTACTCTATTTTAGGGTTTTAGATCCGTATAAAGCGACTTACGGTGTTGACGATTATATCTTCGCGGTAACTCAGCTTGCGCAAACCACCATGCGTAGCGAACTGGGTAAAATGGAGTTGGATAAAACCTTTGAAGAGCGAGATTTACTTAATACCAACATCGTCGCCGCCATCAACTCAGCTTCTGATCCTTGGGGCATTCAAGTACTGCGCTACGAGATTAAAGATATTGTGCCACCAAATTCTGTAATGGAAGCAATGGAAGCACAAATGAAGGCTGAGCGTGTGAAACGAGCTCAAATATTAGAGTCAGAGGGTGACCGTCAAGCCGCAATCAATGTCGCGGAAGGTAAGAAGCAAGCACAAGTGCTTGCAGCTGAAGCCGAAAAGGCAGAACAGATCCTAAGCGCTGAAGGTGAAGCAAAAGCGATTATTGCCGTTGCAGACGCACAAGCCGAAGCTCTGCGTAAAGTCGGTGAAGCTGCAAATACCGAAGAAGGTCAAAAAGCCATCCAGCTTGACTTAGCAACAAAAGCCATTGCAGCAAAAGAAGCGATAGCTAAAGAATCTTCTGTGGTATTGCTACCAGACAATGGCACAGATGCAAGTTCGCTTGTGGCACAAGGCATGTCTATTATTAATACATTAAATAAAAAGCAAGGGTAACGCCTATGGCCTTTTTACTTGAGCATTTAGCACAAACCTTAGTAGTACTAGGAATTGCTTGCCTAATTGTTGAGGTTGCGGTGCTTGGTTTTGCGACCTTTGTACTGTTCTTTTTAGGTCTGTCGCTGGTGATCAGCGGCGGCCTAATGTACGCAGGTATGCTCGATCAAACTTGGCTGACCGCACTTTGGTTTAATGCGTTAGTCACGACATCACTGGCTGTGTTTTTATGGAAGCCACTAAGACGTATGCAAGACGTCACCGACAATAAAGAAGTAACCAGTGATTTTGCTGAGCTTACCTTTACGCTAGAAAAGGACTTGAATGCAGATAGTCGTATTTTTCATACCTATTCTGGTATTGCGTGGCAACTAAAAAGTAAACAACCTATTACTGCAGGAACGGAAGTCAAAGTGGTTAAAAAAGAGGTTGGCGCGTTTTGGGTAGAGCCTAATTAAGCAAATTGGTATAACCTTGCGAACAAAGTGCCTAGCAGCCAATTTTGTTAGGCACTTTCAGTAATCCGCAGTATTCAGAAACAACTTTTTACCTTATTCGCTTTTCGTCTAATACCTTCTCGGTTTACTCTATCCTGCACAACAGTTACACTCAAATTTAGGTACAAGGTTAAACACCTCTAAACCATAAATAAAATACAATAAAAAACAAGGGATTATAATCTACAATGATTCGGGTCGAAAACTTAAGCCGAGTATACGGAAGTGGAGAGACACAAGTGCATGCACTAAAATCAGTTTCTCTAGAAGTAATGGAAGGTGAATTTGTCGCAGTAATGGGGTCTTCTGGCTCTGGAAAGTCTACATTAATGAATATACTTGGCTGCTTAGACTCTCCAACCTCCGGCTCTTACTATCTTGCTAATCAAGAAATTCAGGCCGTTGAAGATGAGGCCTTATCACAAATTAGAAATCAAAAAATTGGCTTTATCTTTCAAACATTCCACCTCCTTACTCGCCTAACCGCACTGGAAAATGTCATCTTACCGCTAAGGTACACCGAGACTTCTCCATCAGAGGCAAAAAGTCGCGGACTTGCCATGCTAAAAAAAGTAGGTCTTGATAGCAGAGCACATCACAAACCCTTCGAAATGTCTGGAGGACAACGCCAACGTGTTGCTATTGCGCGGGCGCTTATCAATGAGCCAAAAGTCATTTTTGCCGATGAACCAACTGGTAACTTAGATAGTAAAACCTCGCATGAGATCATGGAATTACTATGTCAGCTACACCAGCAAGGTCACACTATTGTAATGGTAACGCATGAAGACGATATTGCAGCATATGCCGAGCGTATCATCAGAATGAAAGATGGCGAGAAAGTGGAGGATAGCCAATGCGCAGCTATATCATAAGCATCGCCCTACTCACCTCTTTGCAGGCTTTTGCCAAACCAATTATCGTCTCGGGTCTCGTTAAAGCAGGTGAAACCCAAGTATTTCACGCACCGATGAGTGACTCTTGGAAGATTCAAATTCAATGGATGCTGCCCGAAGGGGAAGTTGCCAATGAGGGGGATATTGTCGTCGTCTATGATTCCGGCTCTATCGCGACCTCAATCGACCAAGATAAAGTTGCGCTCGATGCTGCAAAAGACGAATACAAACGAATTGAGCAAGACGGCGCCCAAAAAATACTCGAAGCTCAGTTTCAGTTGAAAAAAACCATTTTGCTCGTAGAAAAAGCCAAAATAGATGCTAACGTGCCAAAAGCCAACATCAGCACCTACGACTACGAACAACATCAGCTGACGTTAGAAAAAGCAATTATCGAAAACCATAAAGCCGAAATAAGTCTGCGCAAGGCCAAAACTGAAGCAAAAGCAAATACTCAGAAACAACAACTGGAGATAAGACGGTTAGAAGCAAGCCTGACACACAATCAAGAGCAGCTGGAAAAAATGAGTTTAAAGGCCAGTAACAGCGGCCCAATTCTGTATGCGGATCACCCTTGGAATGGCAACAAGTTGTTTGCTGGTGCAACAGTACAACCGGGTTGGAAAGTAGCAGAAATCCCTTCTACAGCAGGTCTGTATCTAGAAGCATGGATCCATGAAGTAGATGCTATTGGTATTAAGGAGGGTCAAACTGCCGATTTAAAGTTTGACGCCTTTCGCTCCTCATCAACGCCTAGTACGCTCACTGAGCTATCAACACAACCTGAAAAGCGCCAAGACTGGGGCCAAGGCATGTATTACCGAGCTAAGTTCACATTCAACACCGATTTGCCACTACTACCGGGCATGAGCGGAAGCATAACTTTGCCAGGAGAGAAAAATGAAAGTTAAGTTACTGGCAGTCATCATTCCACTCTATTTACTAGGCTGCAGTCAGGCCCCCAGCGATATACATATCGTTAAGGCACAGCCAATCACTATCACAGTGGAAGCGAATGGTGAATTGGAATCAAAAAGCCGCGCTTTGATAGCACCACCTTCAATCAAGCGTATGTGGCAATACAAGATAAAACAGCTAATGCCAGAAAATACCTCGGTTCAGAAAGGTCAAATTGTTGTTTCATTTGACGATCAAACCGTTAGAGATCGCTTGATGGAATACAATTCTAAGCTAAGCCAAGCGCAAAAAGAGCTAGAAAATAAACAAGCTCAAGTCGAGAAGCAAGAAGAAGAATACAAACTCGCACTCGCTGAAGCGCAAATGAACTTTGATAAGGCAAAACGTCGCGCAGAGATCATAGATAACTCACGCTCAGACAACGATCGTAAAAAGGCGCAAATCGACTTCACCATTGCAACCAATGATTTAGAGCTTGCCCGCAGTAAACTCGCTTTTCATCTAGACAACAAAGAGCTGAGTATCCAAATGGCAAGAAGCAAGGTTGCACGAATGGATGCTGAAGTAAAAGAACTAAAACGTGACATAGAGCGTTTACAAGTAAAAGCGCCAATGGATGGGTTAATCGCATACCGAGCAAACTGGGAAGGTGAAAAGCCTAGTGTTGGTGAATCCATGCAATTTGGTCAACCTGTTGTTGAGCTATCAGTTATTGAACAAATGCAAGTAAAAGCACAAATTAAAGAAGCCGACTTTGGACGGATTAAATTGGGGCACAAGGTCAAAGTTACCATAGACAGTGCCGACGGTTATGTTATCGGCGGAACACTCGTTGAAATTGGAAAGGCCTTTAGAGAAAAGTCGCATCAAGATAAAAGCCGCATTGTCGATGCTATCATTGAGTTGGACAAGGTTGATACTGAAAAGCTGAGACCAGGCTTGAGCGCTCGCGTAGAGATAGTGACAGCACAACTCGATAACGCCTTGACCGTGCCATTGAGCGCCTTAAAACAAAGTGCTGGTAAAGTGCTCCTAGACACAAATAGCGGAGAAAAAGAAGTAACCGTCTCGTATACGACTCCGACGCTTGCCGTGCTTTCTTCTGGGATTAGTCAAGGCGCGGAGGTGAAGCTATGAGAAAAAAAATACTCGCGATTGTTGTCACACTTTGGTTACTTGGCTGCCAAGAAGCGCCTGAGCAACCAACACAACTCCTATATACCGTAGAGTCGAAGCCATTTTCGATCACTGTGGATGCAGAGGGAGAATTAGAAGCCACAAGTGAAACTGTCATATCCGCCCCAACCTCAGCGAGAGGGGCTCAAACGCTCGCTTGGATCATGCCGGAGTACACTCAGGTGAAAAAAGGCGATGTTATTGCACGTTTTGATGGCAGCCAATTAGAAAGACGAAAACGCTTTAGTGAATTCGACAAGGGCAAAGTCGCGCAAGACATCACCGTAACAGATAGTGATTTAACCACGAGAAAGTCCCATTTGGACAGCGACAAAGTGATCGTCAGTGAAGAGAAACACTTTGCTGAAACCTTTTCAATTGATGATGAACGGATCCGCTCAAAGCTCGACATTTTGGATCAAATGCAAAATGTTGAATACCTCAATGCAAAAGAGGCATATTTTGGCTGGCAGACAGAGCAGTTTTCATCCTCTGCACTTGGGGAAATGGAACTGTTAAAGCTGCAGTCAAAACAACATGAAAGCAAAATTGCGATGTACAACGCGAATTTAGAAGGTCTTGAAGTCATCGCACCACATGACGGCTTACTTACCCTAAATGCTGATTGGCGTGGCGAAAAACCAAAACCAGGGCAAGCATTATGGCCTGGCCAGAAGATCGGGGGATTACCAGATATTTCATCACTGCAAGCCAAGCTTTTCGTTCATGAAAAAGAAGCGCTCAGCCTTGCGATTGGTCAAAAGGTAGAGTTTACTCTGCTCTCGAATAGTGATGAACGCTTTGGTGGCAAAGTCACGAAAGTATCACCTTACCCACAATCTATTCGTCGCGGAGATCCACAAAAGTACTATGAGGTCATTGCCAACCTTGATGAGACTCCAGCCTACTTTAAACCTGGCAATAAGGTGCTTGCAACGTTATTTGTCCAAGAAAATAAGCAAGCGTTACTTGTGCCTAAACATAGTATTATCAATGACAACAATGCGTTTTTTGTTCAAGTTAAAGACGGTAGTCAGTTTAAACGCGTAAAAGTGGAGTTAGGTCAAAGCAACCTAAGCCATACCGAAGTATTGGCAGGTTTGTCTCCCAACCAACAAATTGCACTTGTCCCGAATAAGGAACTGTAATGAAATATTTGGATTTATTTACCGATGCTATTGTGCAATTAAAACAACATAAGCTTAGAACTTTGCTGACCCTGCTCGGGATGATTTTTGGTGTGGGTGCCGTTATTGCTATGTTAAACATCGGTGAAGGTGCTGAACGAGAAGCCCTCAAAATGATCGATTCAATGGGGATTAATAATGTTATTGTCAGCGCCAAAGACATTGAAGAGAACGACCTAAAAGAGCAGCGAAAACACTCGCAAGGTCTTAATCTACTAGACGGCCAAGTGATTGTCGACGCCCTACCCTTTGTGACCGACTTCTCGGCTGAACGACTGGTGGATACCTACCAGATATTTAGCGAATTCGGCAGCTTTGAAGGGGAAGCGGCAGGCGTCACAGCAAACTATTTTAGCCTCGCGCATTATGAACTCGCTGATGGTCGCCTATTAAATACTGAAGATAGCAAGGAATATAGGCAGGTTGCGTTACTTGGCGCAAACACCGCAAAAACCCTATTTCCACTCGGAAGCGCTGTTGGCCAACAAGTAAAAATCAACCATTTATGGTTTGAGGTTGTTGGCATTTTGCAAGCACCGCACCTGAATAAAAAGGAGTTTCAAGGCGTTGCATTAGGTGGTGAACAAAGCCGTATTTTTGTGCCTCTGACAACCGCTATTCATCGCTTTAATAAAGGATTACTTGAGCCAGAGCTTACCGAACTGAAACTCGCCATCGACAAATCGCAAAGTCCAATTTTAGCATCTCAAGCTATCACTAACATTCTTACCAACCGCCATAGCGATATTGATGACTATAGACTGACTATTCCCGCAGCTTTGCTTGCTCAGCAAAAGCAAACGCAGGCCATTTTTAATATGGTCATGTCTTGCGTTGCGGGTATATCACTCCTTGTTGGTGGTATTGGTATTATGAATATCATGCTCGCAACCGTGCTTGAACGAACCAAAGAAATCGGCTTATTACGCGCAATCGGTGCGACTCGGAAAAATATTCAAGTTCAGTTTATTACAGAGAGTTTTACCATCTCGATACTCGGCGGGCTGTTAGGTGTGGTGTTTGGTATTTTACTTTCAGAGATAATTGCATTTTATTCAAACTGGGCGGTATCTTGGTCTCTAAGCGCTATTTTCCTTTCTTTTAGTATTTGTGCCTTAGTTGGCTTAACATTTGGTGTATATCCCGCTATTAAGGCTTCAAAGCTAGACCCGATCGAAGCGTTACAAAGTGACTAACCAACAAGAAGGAGCACTACCGCTGCTCCTTTATCTCACATATAACCCGTTTCTTCGCCTGCAGCTCTATGACTAAAGTCATTAATTTGCATGCTTTTTGTTGGACTTTTTTTCGCCACAAGGTAAACTTTTATGCGATTTAACTCAAAAATAACTGGAAGCATTGTATGAGCAAAGAATGCTCGTATTGCTTTGTGTTAGTTTTACTGCTTAGTAAATCTTTGAATATGTTACTTACTAAGCGTTGAAGAAAACAGTAACACTAAGTAAAAATGCTGATGCGAATGGAACTTCAAGGACAAATAATGAAAAAAGTAACGCTTATCGCACTTTCACTTATCTCTCTCACCGCATGTAAAAGTAATGATATCAATCGCGTAGTTAACGACGGTGTTGACGGTGCCATCAACGGTATTTTTGGCGGCTCAAGCACTGTGGTTTCAGCAACGGGTAGTGGCTCTAGCAATGATTATTCAATCAAAAAAGAAAAGGTATGGCCTCACCAAGCGACAAAAACTGCTCGAGATTATGGCTCATTGGCATTTGTGAAAACGGCAAAGAACCCAGAAGGTAAAACCAGACTTAAATTTAACGAATGCAAACACCCGCGGATCGGCAAAATAAAGTGCGAAGGCTATTTGTATGAAGTTTCACCTGAGGGCTGGTTAATAAAAGGCGATTCAATTCACTTTGGTACGCATTACTACACTGATATTGTTATCCCCGCTGGGCAGTACTATATAAAAATTGAAGGTGAAGATGTGGGTAAAGATGTCTACGCGACAGGAACCATTGAAATTTCTCCCTTTGTTACTAACTATATTAATGTAACCGTCCAATAAGAGTCACAATAAGTACCTAGTTTTCGCAAAGCAGCTAGGTACTTTTTACCAGAACAATTCCCTCTTTAATCAACCAACCCAAAATGACGCTTCTTATTCATTTTATTTCATCAATATTGCAAAAAAGTTCCCAATAAAGAAACTGGCAGTCAACGCGTTAACTTTTAAATTCACTTTAAATTACAAAATGATGACTATTTTCCCTAACGTTTGAGCGCTTCTTTATTTTTCCTCAACTCTCAAAAAGTTTAGATTTATTCAACAATAATAATTAGTTAGTTAAAAATAACAAAGACTAAAACTTCTCTCTAAATTTCCAACGGAAACATAAGGTTATTATTTTGTTTATTTTTTGTTATTTATTTATTTGAAATTCTTTATTACCTTAGAGTGTGTGCTCAAAGTAATAGCACTAATAATCAGCCGCACTCATTCGCTCGTTTATCTCATGTATTGAGTCATCGCGTTTTAGTGGGAAGGAATCTTCAAAATAATTATGGAGTTAACATGCAAGGGTTAAAGTCTCTATGCGTTTTAGCATCTGCAATAAGTATGCATTGTCACGGCGCAGAACGTGTCTCCTTATTCAATGACACGCAGAAAATCGCGCCTACTTTACAACAAAAACAATCCACATTTAGTGATGATTCTAATCAAAACTATCTACTTGCGCTTAAAGCATTTACAGCGCAATACACAGGCCATACGCTTACCTTTCATCAAAGCCAAGTAGGTCAAACCAAGCAAAGCCATACCATAACTCAAAAGTACCACAATATTCCTATCTGGAATCATGACCTTGTTGTGCTGACAGACGAGAATGGAGTCGTTGAACAAGTTTATGGTGATCTCATTGTTAACGTCGCTAAAGATATACCCACGCTAACTCCTGTTACAGAAGAACAACTTAGCGCGACGCTAGACTCTATTATTTCTCAGTTTACCAGTGAACGTCCTAGAGTTTTTAGACGTGCATCAGCAGAAGAAGTCATTTATATCGATGCGCATGGTAAAGCCCGACACGCAGCCAAACTTGCTTTTTTCACTGATTTTAAATCAGGTCCTTTTAAGCCTCAAAGGATCCTCTCTTTTGTAGACTTAACAACAAACGAGCTTATCAGCCAAACCGATGTGTTGCAGCGGGTTGTGTATGAGGGCGGAAGCGGTCCATCTGGCAATGATAAGGTTTCACGTCCAGATTACCAACAAGCAGATTATGTTTCTTACCCACCAAAGACCTTTGTTGTAGCGATGGAAACAGACGCTCAGCAGACTAACTGCTTATTTGATGCAAAAAACGTAGAGACCAGAAACTACAATCACGGCACCGCACAAGTTAATACGCCATATAGCTATAACTGCTCAGATTCAACTCGTAATGATTATAAAGAATATCATGGTGCTCGCTCTGCTTTAAATGATGCCCATCATCATGGACAAACAGCGAGTTTGATGTTCGAGGCGTATCTTGGACATAAGCCCTACTTTAATAAAAAGATAATTCAAAATGTCCATTATGGTCTGAACATGGATCAGGCATTTTATGAAAACGGCGAGGTCTATTTTGGTGATGGTGACTACCTCTTCTACCCTATGGTTTCGTTGGATGTCGTTGCCCATGAAATCGCTCACGGATTTACCGAAGAATATGGCTCAAATACGCCAAAATCAATGCTGACAGGTCAAGCTCGTGCCATTAACGAAGCCTTTTCTGATATGGCGGGTGAAGCAGCTGAATTTTTCTACTCAGGGACGAATGATTGGAAAAGTAATCACGAAACGTTCCGCCTTGATGATGCACTACGTTATTTCAAAACTCCTACGCTAGATGGAAATTCAATTGATCATGTTGAGGACTATGACGACTCAGTCACTTCTCACCATGGCGCAGGCGTATTTAACAAAGCTTTTTATTACCTCACTACTGCTGATCTAGACAACGAAACCTCACCGTGGAATACAAAGTACGCCTTTATCTTGTTTGCTAACGCAAATAAAAACTGCTGGACCAGCAATAGTACTTATCTTACTGGTGCTGATTGTGTCATGCGACAAACCGACACGGTGACTGATCAGCTGATCCATGATGGGGTCAAAAAGCAAGATGGAAGCAACTGGCAAGTCACTGAATTACAAAACCACGTTCGTAAGGCATTTGCACAAGTCGGTATAGGTCTGAAGGTCGACCGTGGACTCGAGAGTGAACTTGGCTTTGATCGTCAATTCTTAGCTTTTGACTTTAAAAACTTAACTCGCCGTGACGGCCAGCAAGTTTCGGCTAGTAACAGCGAAGGCTGGCAATGGCAGTGGAATTTTGGTGATGGAAGTGCACAAAGTAGCGCCTTTGAGCCCACACACAACTATACTACTGCGGGCGAATACAATGTTGAACTGACCGCCATCGCCCCCTCTGGTCAGTCAGATACTTTTATGCTGCCTATTGAAGTTTTTGACGACTATTGCCCCGCGCAAGGCATCAATCATAGCAAGTACTACTTATCATCAGTTTCGTTGAACAGCTACAAAAACGATTCTACATCAAGCAATTATAGCGACTACTCACATGATGTAGTCGAAGTTAAGGATGGTAAAGCACTCAATGTAACGCTAACCGCAGCCCCCCATCCAGATACTCAAGACAAGACAAAGAACTTTTATGTCTGGTTAGACAAAGATAATGATGGCTTATTTCATAAGACGGAAGAACTCGCACTTTTTGGCAGCAGTAAAACGCAATTGACTGGCGAGATCTCATTGAGTGGTGAGCTAAACCAAAGCTACCGCCTTCGAACTATGGTGTCATTTGGTCTAGTGAAATCCGCGTGTGACGACATGTCTTGGGGCGAAGTTGAAGACTACACAGTGAAGCTCATTGAAAACACAGATCCTGTTGATTTAAGGATCAGCACAAACCAAGGTGTCAATCAGATTAGCTTTGAAAACAATACTGTCGATGCACGTGTTAAACGTTGGCATTGGAAATTTGGCGATGGCACAACCAGTAGTGAAAAGTCGCCTATTCACCAATATGCGCAATCTGGCAACTATGCGGTCGAGCTAAAAGCATATGACAGATTCAACAAGGTAATTGGAAGCTGGAACAAACAAGTTCAGTTCAACACCACTATCACGGCAAGATTCACACCTCGTAAATCCGGTAGTACTGTTTATGTAGATACAAATCAGAGTGTTATCCCTAAAGGTAGCACAATACAGTGGCAATTTGGAGATGGTGTCACGTCCTCGGTAAGAGACACTCAGCACACCTATCAAGCCGATGGCGAGTACACGATCACACTCACAATTAATCATGCTGATGGCACACAATCTACCACTGAAACAGTGAAAATTGGTGAGACGAGCTTTACGCCTGATGTGAGCTACACGGTAAGCGAACAAGCAGACGGTACGTTTAAGGTCAGCTTCAGTAATACCACCACAAAACCTGATAATGCTTCAAGATACCCAGATGTAACATTGGAATGGAACTTTGGAGATGGCTCAACACTTACGCAAACTGGTGATTTTGGCCAAGACACCGAACACACCTATCAAGCCGCTGGTAACTTTAGCGCAAGCCTTACTATTAGTTACAACAAACCTATTTGGGATGATTGGGGAAGCCGAGTTACAGGTACCAAAAATATGCTGCTAGAGCTTAAATCAACACAACCTGTTGAATATTGCACGGCTGTAGGTCTGACCGATTATGAACACATCAGTAACGTGACTTTCAATCAAGATGGTCCATTTAGCAATGCACAGCAACCTGGTGTCGTTAATCCTAACAATCCAATTAAGCTCTATGCCACGCAGAATAATACTTATCGTATTGAGGCAGGTTATGCAGGCAATGAAGCCTTCGCTGAAAACTACCACATCTGGATAGATTTAAACGGCGACGGTCAATTTGGCGATGGCGATTGGAGAAACAACAAATCAGAGTTGCTGGTCATGGATTTTGACCAAACTAACCAAGACTACGGTAAAGGCTATGTTGAGGGGGAATTTAGCATTCCAAGCAATAAGCTGTCACAACCTGTCACAACGACTCGAATGAGAATTTTGCAGTATTACGGATTTAGCAGAGTAAATAGTATCGATCCTTGCTCTGACTATAGCAGTGCCGCGACCTCGGGGAGCGGAGAAATTGAAGACTACCTTGTAGAAATCTATAAGAATTAAGGAAAATAAAATGAAAAAACTAAACAAAAAGGTGCTCATGCCGCTTGCAATCGCGTTAGCAGTCAGCAATGCGGTTGCTGCTAGCAACAGTGTTAATGAACAACCAACTACCACGGCGTCGAAACAGAAGTCTGGGCCTGCTGCAACCCAGGGTATTGCAGTAACTCAGCCAGACCAATTCGGGATCCGTAAACTCGATATGTCCAATCCGCAGCACTATCAATTGGCTAAGTCACGCTTAATCAAAGCAAACCGTATTGAGAGCGAGTTCCCACAGCTACACAAAACGCTAGATGTAGCAAAAGGACAGCACTTATCAGCCAAAATGAATATGACCACCTCTGAAGTGCCGCCAGTTAGTGAAACTGAAGTGGATATCATTAAAGAAGCACATTTCTTCTTGGATATGAACTTAGCTATTTCGTCTGATACAAACGAGCCTTATCTCATTGTACGTGCAAAAAGCTCACGCTTTGGTGGTACAAAGGCGACCTACATCGACTTGTTGTTAGAAGATGCAAATGGTAATCAGCTTGCGCCTTTAGGTTCTACATTTAATGTACTAGATGGTAAAGACACACTTGCAACTTCGACTATTTCCCTGAAGTCGTTGAAAGCAAACTTTCCCAACCTAGATACCATTTACGCAAGTTCATACGTTGAACTAGAGCAAGAAGATGGCACTATCAGTACGACGATGAAGTACACTGAATATCCATTTTCGTGGGAACACTTTGAAGCGCTTTATGGCTCAGCTTTGCCAGCGGCAAAAGGTGAGGCTTCTGCACTTAACGTAGGGATCAGCTCATCATTGGACACACGTCCGAAATACAATGCGACTGCACCTATCGATAAAAACAACGACGCGGTTATTAAAATCTGTTTAAACCGCAGTCACACTGACTGTGACTACGCAGCAGATCAATACCGCGAACCGAATGAAATTACTAATGTAAATATCCCATTCAACGGCGAACTACGAGTTCCTCACGAGATCACTGAGATCTATCCAACTGTAGGCGATTTGCCAAACGGTATTGATGAACCAACAAATATCTATCTACAAGAAGGTATCTATGGTGGCGCGACAAAACAAAGCTATAAGGGCCTTGAAAATGCAGTTAAGCAATTTTCTGATTATTTAGAGTTTGAAGTTGATACGGTAAATCAAGAGTCGATTATCCGTTGGAATATTCCACGCTCGGAAGGCCGTTTTGGTAATGCCAAACTATTCTCAAATATCGCTGAAGCAAACTGGTATATGACCTTTGCTGTTAAAGGTTATCCGTACTTTAAGAAAGGACGTGGTGGTGCCGTTGCATTCCAAGTTTCACTAACGTCAGAAACATCAACGCGTTTTGGTAACTTCTATAGTGAAGTATTACCTATGATGAAGTTAGGTTATAGCTGTCTAGCTACAGGCACAATGATCACCATGGCCGATGGTAAGCAACGTGCTATTGAAGACATTGCAAAAGGCGATTTGGTTTTAGGTGCACTTGCTTCGAATACCCAAGTTAAAGAACCTATGCAAGTTATTGATGTGTCAGTTGGTATTGAAGCTATCAAGATGTATCGCGTAAAAGGCGCAGATGGCTCTGATATCTTAACTACCGAGACTCACCCAATTTCGACCTCAAATAAAGGAATTATTTGGGCGAAAGAGCTAAAAGTTGGCGATCGTATCTTAACTGAGAATGGATCGGTGCTGGTAACAAGCGTGACTAAAGAGAAGTATCGCGACAAGATTTATAACCTAAAACTTGCTCCAACAGCAGATTCTAAACTAGCTGAGTCACGTAACTTTGCCATGTTTGCCAATGGTATGGCGGTAGGCGATCTTGCTACACAAGATGAGTTTAACTACAAAGATCAGGACGTACGCATGTCAGAAGAAGAGATCCTCCAACGTCTTCCTGAAAAGTGGAAAACAGACTACATCAACAGCCTGAACTAATCGCTGCTTCTGGCCTCTCCTATTGAGGGGCCATACTTCTCAGTAAGGAATTCAACATGAAATTTATATATTCTCCATTGGCACGTGCCATGGGGGTAATGGGACTTTTTGCCTGCAGTTTTTCAGCTACTGCTGATCAAATTGCTAATCCAGAGTTCACTACCCAAGCAAATAACTCTGATTTAGACTCAGTGACACTCGGTACTGCTTACCATAGTGAAAAAGAAGGTTTTTATGCACTGCAAAGTGTGCTTGGCCGAGTTGATGAAACCTATGGCAATACCGAAATGGATTTTGTCGTCGGTGTAGATATGAGCTATAGCCAACTATCTAGCATGCTAGATGGTAACTTAGGCGCTGCACTTGATGTTCCTGTCATAAAAGTGGGTGTTGGTGCAAGCTATGCAAAACAAAACGCCGCAGATAACTACACCGGTACGTACACTCTATTTCTTTCATTAAAACCAAAAAAACGGCTGTTAGTTGCGGATCCTCAAACCGGGTTTAAACCTACACAAGCTGCGCTTGATTTGGTCAATGCTAACCCTGGAGATAAATTCAATAATATTGGTAATGAGTTTGTATCAGCGATTGAGTACGGCTCTCAAGTTATGATCAACCTCAAGTTCCAATATAAAAATGACGAAGACAAAGTCAAATGGGGTGGTCAGCTAGGTGTAGACTGGGCTGGTAAAGTCAGTGTCAGTGGTAAACTGCAAAAAGTAGACGAAAACGTCAAACGTAACATCAAGATTACGGTTTCTGCGCTACAACTTGGTGGTGACCCGACAGAGCTCTTGAAAGTGATCCCAAATCAGCTCGTCAACTGTACAATGGAAAACCCAACACCATGCTTTGATGTATTTAAAAACAGTATCGATTACATCAAAACTAACTACGTCACTCAGTTTGACACCCTAGATAAATACAACGTCGGCCGAGTCTTAACACAACGTTATACCGATTCAGGGCCAAGCCTATCGCCCTTAGTACCTGATGATGTGTATCCTGCTAAAAGTATCCTGACTAAATTGGCACTCAAAAACATGAGTGACGATTGGGTGCAGGCAATACTCGATAATCGTCGTGCCGATAACCTACTCAATTACTACGCCAGTGAGTTGAATAACTCACATCGAACTGCATTAGAAACTATTCGCGATAATGCACTCTTTAACTCATTTATTCTGGCAGACGCCGTTGATTATTGTAAGCGTAATCCAATAGGTAATTACTGTCGCGATAGAGAGCTACAGACTCGTGGCCGCGTTCATCAGTATGACCGTAAATGGCTAGAATTATAAGGAATAAGACTATGTTAAAAGTCATGCTAACCAGCACATTAATAGCCTCGTTCGCTGCCACAATAGCACCATCAGCACAGGCAAACACGACTTTATTTGAATCTCGAGATGTACTTACGCCACAGCAAGCGTTAGGACGCTTTCAATGGTTGGAAAAGTGCTATCCAGGGTTATTGGTAGAAGTCTCTGACAATATCTTTGATCCCACTACCCCTATTCCAAATGATGAGAAAATAGCAAATCTGAAAAAGGTGATGCTATACAAAAATAGTACCCTCAGGACTGATGCGAAATACCTCACCTTTGGAGATGAAGATAATGCGAATCCGAAGAACTGGTTTGCGGGTAAATCTCCAAACACTTCCTGTTTACAGATCCCGTCAGATTATCGGATCAGCGCGGTGATGGTTACACCTGCAATGCCAAACTATTGCACCACGAAGTCTCGTGAACGCGCCTATGAGTTTATCAAATCGGTTAAGTTTTCAAATATTGAAAACACCAGTAGCAACACCTTTTACAGTAACTATGTTGGCGATACTGCGAAAATATATGCAGATAGAAGCTACCAGTTAACGTTAACCCCAGGGTTTAGTAGTGCAGAAACATACCCAGAAACCTGGCACGTGTTTATTGACTGGAACCAAGATGGCGACTTTAACGATACAAAAGAAACCTTATTTGCTGGTGTTTCTGAGCAAGCAGCTCAGGTAGAAATTACACCGCCAACGGGCGCCAAAAAGGGCATGACGAAAATGCGCGTTACCATGGATTACTTAGGTGGCAGCAATGACGCATGTAAAGAAGTAGACTCCGGTGAGGTAGAAGATTACCTCCTTTACGTGAAGTAATAGGTGGCAACATGAACTTATACAAACAAACTATCGCGGCACTTATTGCCAGCACTACACCTTTCGCATTCGCAGATTCCAATTTTGTGAACGAAGCAGAATTAATGCAAAAAGCACAGAATGTGAACACCTTCCAAAGTGAAATCCCTGGGTTGATGAACGATCACATTGTGCTAGGTACGGCTTATAACAGCGACCAAAAACGCTTTTTGAATGTTCAAACTGTCGCAGGTGAAACTGTTGAGACTCTCGGTAATACCCGTGTGCAATTTGAACTAGTAAACAATGGCAGCTATGACGAAGTGCTCCGTCAACTGAATGGTAATGTTGATGTTGATGTTGGCTTTCCGGTCATTCGTGTGAAAGCTGGTGGCCATTTAGCTAAAGAAATGTCCTCGACTGAGTTTTCTAATACCTATACTTTCCAAGCATCATTAACACCGAAAAAGCGTGTACTTATGCCGGCAGATGCCAACATTGGATATACGTTGACACCTTCGGGTAATACGCTAGCCAACGAGTATCAAAGTAAACTAATGAGCATGGCAGGCGATGGATTTATCAGTGAGATTGAATACGGTGCGCAGCTACTTATTAATATGAAAATTGAATACTTAAGTGAGCAGCACAAAAGTGAAATTGGCGGTTACTTAGGGGTAAGTTACGGCGCTGGTAATATTGGCATTAGCGTCGATGGTAAGCTTAATTACATTGACGAAGACCTTAAGAAAAGTGTGCGCATTACCGTCAGAGCCTTACAAAAAGGCGGTGATCCTAAACAGCTCCTCAGCATAATCCCTAACAATATTATCACTTGTTCACTCGATAACTACGAGCCTTGCTTTACCTTATTTGAGCAAGCGGTGAACTATGCGAAAAACGACTTTGGCAATCAGTTTAATGCGCTATCTGATTACAACGTCGTGCGTTACAAAGCTACGCCTTACGAGATCAGTTCACAAGATGTACGCCGCTTAGATTCAGGTAATAAAGATATTCGCTTTGAAACCACCTACCGCACTTTATGGCTTGAGGATCAATTCAAAAAGTCGGTTAATCATGAACACCGTGCACGTGGTGTGCTTGCGCAATACGCTAGCTGGATGACGGATGTACAACGTCAAAAGGCAGAGGGTGTACAAGAAGCCGCTTACAACAATGCTTGGATTTATGAGCAATATGCTCGAGTTTGTCGTGATAATCCTTATGGTACTGCTTGTACAGATGCGTGGAATGATTACCTAAATACCTGCAGTGGTAGTGGCGTCGGTTGCATACAAAACTACACACTTGCCGATCTGAATATACCAGCTGATAACATGACGCAATACTTCAAATGTGAAAATGCCCGAGAAGCAACAGCAAACTTTGGTGTCGAAGAAAATCATGTATCACTTGGGTTTAGGCAGTTAGGCTGGGCGCCTTCCTTTGTTGATGCAAATGACCCTGCTGCAGGCGTGATGGTCTGGCTACCATGTAAATCAGCCCTGCCAACCTATGGAACCGCTTTTGAAAATTAGTGAGTAGCCGACAGCGCTAAGATTCAAATAGTTCAACTGAGGCGTGGTAAGTAATACAAAATCGAATATTGAGTTGTTACTTCCTCGCCTCATCCCACAGTAAACCATTTACAGGAATTTATGTATGCACTTAAGAACCATATTAATAGTGCTCTGTGGCCTGTTAAGCTTTTATGCAAATGCACATACCTATTACTCTTTAAATACTGAGCATGAACAACTCGGACAGGGATTTGAACAGGAATTAGGCATACCGCTTGAATCGTGCCTCGATGGTCAATGGCAATTTCAGGGTGGTAGCATGGGCGACTTGGCTTATCGTGGCGATTTCGACTCGGATACCATGATCAATACCATCACAGGCAGCGTTAAAGCGGGTATAAATCTAGTTATTTTTGGTGGTTCAGCCAAATTTTCCATGCGCAGGAAAGTAACCAAAAATAGAAATTCAGCAGCTTCAGCGGTCGAATTAACCTACGAGAAAGGAAGCTATAACTTTGAAAGCCGTATGACTAAAGCGAATATTCTTGAACTCCTAAATACAGATCCGAATCAAGTAAGAAGCCGTTGTGGTGACAGCTTTATCCACAATATCAAACTGGGTTCGCGTATCTATGTCACCGCCAAACTTCACTTTAAAGATCGCACCAAATACGAATGGTTTCAAACCAAAATTAAAGTGAAGTTTCTTTTCTTTAGTAAAACCTTTACCAAGACCAAAGTATTTCAAGAGGCAACCAAAGATGCCGTATACACCATTCAAGTAAATACCGACGGCGGCATGACACCAGAACTGGCTAAGCTAACTAAAAATGGCACCATGCACTGCAAAACCGATAATCTAACGCCCTGTATTAATTATGCAGATAGTCTATTCAGTTACTTACTCGATGGCGGCAGTTATGTCGATGATCTCAAAGACGAACACTTAAACATATTAAAATATGAAGTTGAAAGTTATGAAGATTCCGGCCACTATGACCTCGCCTACGCTGGTCAAACAGCAATCTCTAACCGCTATATTGCACTGTCTGCAAGGCTCAGGAGTTATCAAGATTTAGTTTATGACGAAATAGAAAGGCTGAGCGCATTTAAAGCGGTATCTGAAGACCCACTTGAAATCGAACAGCTTACAGCTCGTATTTCTGCCCGTAATACACAGCGCATCGGACTTGAGCAAGCTGGCGAATACTGTGCAACTTTACCCGGTACAACCTTATGTGAAAATAGAATTGAATCAGCAATAGCACATGTTGACTAAAAGACCTGAGATATCGAAAGGTATTGGTGCCCATACACCTTATAGCGATTACCTGATCGCCATCCTCACAATGCTTTCCAACCAATGAGGCTATACGGCCTCTCTTACTCTCAATATTTATCAACTAGTTATAAATAATTAAGCAAGACTCTAGACATCCTATTGATCTATTGATTCTGTTGTCTCTTTAAAATCCACACCTAAAAACGCATCACCTTACCATTGCTATTCGCACGTGTAACGATTGGAAACTAGTCTCCAAATAAAGTACAATTCCGGGCCAACTGACTATTCAAAAAAACAAGATAGATATCAAGATGATCAGAAGCGCTATATACAAGGGAATCGTAACCTCATTACTCGTATCAATTCTGACCGCGTGTGGCGGGGGCAGTAGCAACGACAAAAATGATACTAGAACTGACAAGCCGGTCACACCAACTAACAAAGCACCTGTAATTGCGCCTATCGCACCAATTTCAGCAATGGAGAGAGATTCAATCACAGCCGTTGCAACCGTAACAGATGAAGATGGTGCGATTGAAACTTTGCTATGGGAGCAAACTACAGGAACAACAGTCGAGCTGATAAACAATCATAGCGAAACGCTCGAATTTCGTGCACCAAATATCAATGAAGCGACCACGCTAACGTTTAAGTTAACCGCAACCGATGATAAAGGGGACTCAAGCTCACAAGAATTGACCGTCAACCTAAGTGCGTACGCTCCACTTTCAAGCTTAACGATTTCAGACTCAGCGCTGGCGCAATGTTTATCAGATACACATCAAGATGTGGGCATTTCCATTGTTGAATGTACAGACTACCCAATTGTAACATTATCAGGGCTGTCGGATATTAGCGGCTTATCAAGCGTGTCTATTAAAAACGCAGAATTGAATAATCTCAACGAGTTAGCTCAAATCTCTACACTCACCGCTTTAAAGCTCGATAACGCGTTTGCCGCAGCTCAGAACAGCTCAAATAATGATGCACGTTTAGAACAAGTTAATAAGCTCAACAAACTTGAGTCTTTGTCTATTATTGAAGACAAAGAAGATAGCTCTGGCAAACGCCTAGCGTTGCAGATGCTAGATCTATCAGGCTTTACGCAACTTCATACGCTTGAAATAGAAAACTATAGTAGCCAATATGAAACTATACAGCTCAGTGAACTTCCAAGTGATAAGCTCACTCGTTTGACCTTACGTTCTCTAAGCATTGATGATAAAAGTACCCTAAAACGCTTTAGTAACTTGCAGAGTTTATCTTTGACATACATAAATGATCTGGACTCACTGTCATTTTTAAGCGCCATACCTAACCTCACTGCATTGACACTTGATACTATCGATGCCGCTGATTCAACAGCAATAGAAGCCAAAACAAATCTGACAACACTCGTACTCAGCAGAACGCGGATTGAAGATTTCTCATTCTTAGAAAAATTTAGTGAGTTGGAAAAACTAGGTCTTAGTACTTATTATAGCAATGTTGAGTTTGATATTGCGGACATCAGTAGTAATGCGAAACTAACCTCTCTGTCATTAAACAATTTAAGCATTGATAATGTCAGCGAGCTATCAACTTTTACGGAACTGCAATCCTTGTCTTTGAAGAGTTTAAACCTTTCTTCTCTGAGATTTTTGCAAGCGATGCCGGAGTTAACATCATTACAGCTTAATAGCCTGCATAACATTAATGATTTAGGCTGGCTAAGTTTCACACCAAACCTAACCGAATTGTACATTCGTGAATTGGATAATAACGCGGATTTTAGCGCATTGTCTGAGCTTAAAAATATGCGCGATCTCTCCGTCTCCAGCAGTTACTCAAACTTTGCACTAAACACGTTAAGTAAAATGCAAGCATTAGAAACACTTAACCTAGACGTTAGTTTATTTGAGGCTTCAAGTGAAACAGCATTACCAAGCTTAAAAACACTAAACGTAAAGGGCAGCAGCTATTCAAACATGGTGAACTTGGCTAACTTCCCCGCGCTCGAATCAGCTGAGTTATCAAAAGACTACTATTATAGTAATGAAGGAAAAATCACAACTCTCGATTCTTTAGGTTCAAACAAGAGTCTGAAGTCGTTAAAGATCAGCGGCTTTAAAGAACTAGAAGATATCACTCAGGTATCTCAATTTGAAAACTTAGAAACCCTATTGATTCACTATTCTAAAGCGGCTGACATCTCTGAGATAGCATCATTAACCAAGCTGAAGTCATTAACATTAAGCAACTTTTCTACGTTTTTTAGAGCAGACATGCTTGCCAGTTTAAGCAATCTGGAAAGACTTGAAATACAAAGTAGTGCCATTTATTGTGATGATCAGGAGCTATTAAAATCTCTCGATGGTGTAACAACAAATCTTTCTAACTATAACTGTATTATGAAGCCGGTCGATTTGAGCTTAATTACAGATGCGGCATTTAAGCAATGTATTGAAAATCAAGGATATCAAGATGCTGTAAGTAATACTTCACTCTCTTGTGATGGCTCAGCAATTGAATCATTAAATGGAATTACACAGTTTGAAGCAATTAAGACTTTAAGACTGGACAACTCAGTTAACAGTTCGTTGTTACAAGATCCTAACTTAGCTCAGCTTCATACTTTAAAGAAACTCGACATCTACAGACTAACAGGTGAACTCACGGCCAAAGCAACGCTTCCTCAATCATTGACCCACTTTGAGTTAAATACAAATAGCCAAACCGTATATGACTTTACGCTTTTTGGCTTGCCTACTACCTTAACCTATTTGGACTTGGATAGCACCAAGCTGACAAACTATGGCACAATTAAAAATTACGCCGAACTTACCCGTTTAGAGTTGGACAATACCAACATTTCAGATCTGTCACCGCTATTCGGTTTGACCAATCTACGATACCTAAGCATATGGGGAAATCCAAACATCGACTGTGCTCAAATAGGCAAACTAAAAGAGTCATTACCCAATGTTTGGCATATCTCGACTAGCTGTAACTAATATTGACGCTAAGCATTAAGTTACTCAAATAAACACAGTCTCATTGCGAGGCTGTGTTTTGTTTCTGGTTTATTCTTTCTACACCACATTTCTTTTACAATAGCATTCTGTAAATTTTTATCTCATTCCTAGCCTTAAAATCCGCTATACTAGCGCAAAAATTTTTTAAGCAAATTTATGGCGCTCAAATCCACCATCATTAAAGCCCAACTATCACTCAGTGATATGGACAGACATGTTTACCAAGACTTTAATTTAACGCTGGCCCAGCACCCCTCAGAGAATGAACAACGGTTAATGATCCGTTTACTTGCCTATGCACTAAATGCGTGTGAAGGACTGGAGTTTACCAAAGGCTTATGCGCTGACGATGAACCTGAACTATGGGTTAAAAATTACAGCGAAGAGATTGAGCTTTGGGTTGAACTAGGACTGCCTGATGAAAAGCGCCTTAAAAAAGCGTGTAATAAATCAAAGCAAGTGGTCCTCTATACTTATGGCGAAAATAATCAGGCAATTTGGTGGCAAAAACACCAGCCTAAATTATACGACTTTAAAAATCTAAGTATTTTCAGTTTGGATTATAGCGCGACTCAGGCATTAGCTCAGTTAGCAGAACGCAGTATCAAGCTCACTATTACCATTCAAGATGGTGAAGTATGGGTAAGTTCTGATAGCGCTAATATTGAAATCAAACCAAGACAGTTAATGTAATATTTAATTAAGTAGTGAGTGTTGTAGCCAACCAAAAGTGACTACAACATGTTTACCTATAACCGCGATGCGGCATCGTTTAGCAGATCTGCATAGGCAGAATCTTCACCTATCCGTTTGGTTTCAGCTCGCAAGTCATTGCTAATTCTTGCGCGGGTAAATTCATCAGTCAATAATTCATTTAGCTGGTATGGTGAACGACTTATCAAAATCGCCTGTTCAAGTGGACTTTTAGCTGCGTTAATCTGTTGTGTATATAGGCTCTCACTAGAGCGTTGAGCCGATGCACTCAATTTTGCCATCGCAATTGACAAATCTGAATACAGCTTTACGGCATCGTAATCAAATTCAGCACTATCGATATCAATATTGGGGAGATCTCGTGC
Source organism: Pseudoalteromonas piscicida (assembly GCF_002208135.1). Taxonomy (NCBI): domain Bacteria; kingdom Pseudomonadati; phylum Pseudomonadota; class Gammaproteobacteria; order Alteromonadales; family Pseudoalteromonadaceae; genus Pseudoalteromonas; species Pseudoalteromonas piscicida. Next base: position 1,145,713 of record NZ_CP021647.1, on the reverse strand, counting down.
TAAAAACTCATTCACAGTTTGTTTAAACTCAAGTGGTGCCTCATTCATAAACTCATCTATTCTAATAATATTAAAGAGATCTTGCCTTAGCGACTCCCGCTCTACCGTTTGTGAAGGCTCACTATTAAGAGTTTGAATATATTGCGGCAGAAATTCAGTCCTGGATTGAGGGTTAGCTAATGCGAGGCGATTATAAATTCCAGCTTTTGTTGCTCTGATAGCATCATTTGATACGTTATTAGATTTATTTTCTGATATCACAAACTGGTCATCTATCAGTAGTTTGGCTTTCTCAAAAGGAAGGTGACCAACAATAGCCTCAAGAATTGAAAAGCCCAATGCAGGATCTTCCACATTGGCTAGCTGACCACTAATTGCATCAAGTAACTGCTGTTTTACTTCGGATAAACGCGTAGCAGAAACTTTTGCCTCATCTCCATCCACCAATAAAATAGTCTCAAGTACATTTAGTAAACCAAATTTTGCACGTTCTGATGCACTTTCGAATAGCGAGATTAACTCATTGGACAGCTCAATAGGCGCCAACGCACTCATATATTCAAGCACATACAAACCTTGCTCAGACTCCACGCCTAATTGATGAACCATATTCCACAACAGACTTATTTTATCTTTCCTTGATATATTTGGATCTTTCAATAGTTCTATTAACTGTGCTTCAAAATCAAGCATGGCCTTTTTACCAAAACTATTCTTTAATGTTAAAGTCAGTGCATCTGCCAACTCTGATATTTGTTTACTTTCTTCTTTTTTTGTTAATTCAACACCCATATGATAAAAATCGGGAAGTGTATCAACTAGCTCCGACTGACTAACAAAAGGAACAGGCTTATTATCATTTGTAGAGGTTTTAACTTCCTTTTCTGCTGTGGATACAAAATAAATGACAACCAAAAAAACAACTAATAGAGAAAATACTAAATATTTTGCAATTAATTTCATATCCACCTCAAATTATCTAGCGCTTGGGAAGCTGTTGTAAAGATTTCTTGGTGTGAAAATAGTTACTAAATTCTCACCCGTGATCTTTTTATATGAATAATTAACAAAAGTATCACAACGAAACTTCGCTTTGACTTTAACAAAGCTGCCATTTTTATATACCCACTTCCCTTCTGTATATTGTGCAGTAATTGTATATTCAGGATCAAAACTACGCTGTGCCCACCCAGCCTCAATTATCTCTCCATGTCTAGTACCGCGACCGTACTTTGCCCCCAATATGAAGAGGCACTTTTAAAACTACTCAGTGTATTTTTACGAATGACAGTACCGTCATTCAACACTTCAAGTACTTTTGAGCCATCCCATATCCCAACATGTCCAGCCCAGCCTAAACCTGAAATTGATAGATCTCGAGCAACAACATCATCTACACTTGTTGGATTGCCAGCAAAAGCTGTACTACTTATAGCTAATAGTAATGCACCTACAGATATAACTTTCATGAAATTTACCTTAACTAAAAAGCAACATTAAGATAACATTAAATAAAAGAAACTCAATACCTATGAAAAGATAAATTTTTAGTATTAGAAGAAAAGAAACCGTTCAGGTAATGGTAAAAATGAAAAAATCACAATAACAAAGAGAAGCAGTTATTAAAAAACAATGATAATCATTTAAATTTTATTAAAATACAAAATAAAGCGTTAAATAAATAAAAACCCGATACTTATGAAGAAAACCATCAGGTTATTTGGTAGAAAAACCAATATAAATTATATTACTTCAAAATTATAAGTGTTTTCAGTTTGGATTATAACGCGACTCAGGCTTTAGCCCAGTTAGCGGATCGTAGCATCAAGCTCGCTATTACCATTCAAGATGACGAGTGTGGGTAAGCTTTGATAGCATTAATATTGCAATCAAACCACAACAGTTGATGAAAACCTGAATTTATCCTCTAAAAGTAAAGATAACTAAACTACTAACGTCTATTAATTCGAATAACGATTTACTTCTAAACTGACCATTTGTGTAAGCCAAATAGCCATAAGGCATTTGGCTTTTGTTTTTTAGGACAGTTAGTTACACTTTTGCAGCTTTTTCCATACTGCCCATTGGGAAGAATACTGAGCTGGATTCTGGTTACGTGTCCACCATTTGGCTTCAAATAGAAAACCTTCATGGCTTACCCTTTCACCTTTTTGGTAAACACTGGATGCTTTCCAGAGCTCAGTTTTACAGCCTGATTTAGGCTCAGTTGCAGGATCTGTGACTTGAATATGCTTTGAAACGCGCTCGGACTTAGCCCCTTTATCATCAATTGCAACAGCGCTAATGACGTGGCTGCCGGATAGTTTAGGTACGTAGTTAAAGGTAAACGGGGCACTGTGAAGCTCGGTTAATAGCCTGTTGTTTACTTTTACAACGACTTTATCGACCTTACCATCTTTATCTGCCGCAACAAGCTGTATTGGCACAGCCTCACCAACCTCTACTGAAAGCGATCCTGTCGGTTTGATAAAATCAATCGTCGGAGAATAATTGCCACGGTTCTTGCTGTCGTCAAAAGTACCGCCACATGCAACGCCTTTTTTCCAAACTCCCCAAGCGCCAGACTCAGAGGGATTTTGACCTCGATTCCACCACTGGGCAGTATATTCAAATCCCGAAAATGCAACTTTATCGCCTTTTACATAAACGTCATTTGCTTGCCAAGCGGGCGTTCTACAATCAGCTGGGTTTACCACACTAAATTGGCGAGATGCTGTTTTGGCTGTTGCGCCCTCATTGTCAGTCACCGTTGCTGTGAAAGTATAGTTACCTGCTTGAGTTGCATTCCACGTAACTTGCCATGGTGACTGGGTCACCGTGCCAATGACTTGATCATTAATTTCAAAAGCCACACTATCAACTTCACCAAATTCGTCTTGTGCATTTGCACTCAGTACAATTTCACTTCCTAGTACATGCTGACTTTGATCAGTAGGAGACATAAGCTCAATGGTTGGCGTTTTGTTGTCAAGACAAGCATATACACCAACCTGTGCAAATGCTTCACCAATGGCTTGCGTATTATAGCCAAGAGATGTTGCCGCTTTAGTTACCCCGCAGCCGAGCGCGTCAAAGTCATCGTTGTATACCCAGTAAAAACGGTTTGCTTCCACCATCACTTCAAAGGCTTTGCGGACATCCCATCCAGGGCTGTTAGACAATAAGTAAAAAGCACGATTGAACACACCTGAGCTGTAGTGGACATCCAACCCTGGCTTGTATTGATCTGCATGATCGATTGAGCGGCCATTTCTACTAGGCTTGTCAAAGTATCTAAATGCCCCATGATTACCTTTAAGAATGTCCTTTCCCAATTGCCAGTCAACTGTACAAGTCCCATCTGGTCTTTGATTTAAATAACACTCTAATGCTTCTCCCGCCATATCAGAAAAAGCTTCATTGACCCCCCCAGACTGACTGAGGTAGACCAACTTTGAATTGTACGACGTGAACCCATGCGCAACCTCATGTGCAGTAACGTTGGTAGAAACCAATGGGTGCACAACATGGTTGCCGTCGCCAAAGGTGACTTCTCGACCATTCCAAGTCGCATTTGCAAAGTTTTCGCCATAGTGAATACGCATGACCAATTGATGTGGTAAAACCGCTTGAATACCGTACCAATTTGCGAACATCTCTTGTGTCATCCGACCCAAATATAAAGCATCATTGAGCGGCGCATAAGCCCCATTTATAAACTTATGATTGTTCTCGCCACAACGAAACTCATAAGCACTGGTATTGGTCGTTCCATGCTGCATATCAATGACTTTGATTTTGTCATCTTCCATCCGACATTGGCCGTTTGCCAGCGCCGCCACCTTAATTGCAGGGCGGTCAACGCCATACTCAACTCTACCAATCTTTTCATTCCCTCCTGGACCTGTCATCAGCGCAGTACTGTGATTAATGGTGTCGTGGTGTGACAATATATTCCCAGTGTGACCATCAATAATGTTCTCTGGACGAGTGCTTCCGTGTCTATCTTCAATTAGCAAAGTAACCAAATACGCAAGCTTTACAGCACTTCCATGCGGATACACAATTAGCTCAATGTCCTGCTCCCTAGGCTCGGTACTTTTACTTGTATGTGATTTAGCGATGCTCAATGCTGACGCTTCATCAAGCGAGGGGGTAACTTCTGTGAGTGTTAAGCCAGTGATAACTCGACCCGAAATATCGACAATCTTATGCGCAGGTTGCAGCCAGCCGAAAGTGGTTTGACTGGTATCGTGATGTGTAACTATTTCACCGCCATATACTCGAAGACCTTTGTAGTATTGGCTGCGACGTTGATGTTTACCACCGGCAGCAACGCTATGTGTTTCAAATGCTAGACCAGTATCTGTTTGCGCCGTTCTAAACAAGCTATTGTCGTTATTTAATTGTTCTATCAATGCAGTCGATAGCATTTCGTTGTTATTTAATGAAACACTTTGTTGAGCAAACGCGCTCGTAGTAAAGCTTGCTGCCATAGCAAGGGTAATGGGGGTTAGTCTTTTCATTTACTGCTTACTTCTTACTTCTTACTTCTTACTTCTTTAATGTTTATCACTTTGCTATATCTAATTTTCTGCGATAAGCGAAGGATGTGATCACTGGCAGCAATACCTGCCAGTAATTTGTTAGAGGAGCTTTGGATTACAGCTTACGCCACACAGAATTAGTGCTAGGTTGCTGGCCACGAGTCCACCAGCGCGCCTGATAAGTCTCACCAGCGAAGATGACTTTATCACCACCTGTGTATACTAGGTCACTGCGCCACGCTCGAATAGTACCGTCGTCAGGAATGATTTCTTGCCATACACCGCCTTTACTTGGCACAGCGCCGCGCGTCCACCAACGTGCTTTGTATTGCACACCTTGATACCAAACCACATTGCCACCAACGTAAACTGCATTTGCATCCCACGTGGTTTTACCCGGCTCAGTTGGGGGCTCAACAGGATCGGTCGAGGTCGTGTTGTTCACAGTAACGCCAAACGTACGTGTAACTTCATTTACGCCATCGCTGATTGTGACTTTACCGATAATTTGCTGGGTTTGATCTACTTGAGATGCGGTTAATGTAACGCTCGCGCCTGTGCCTACCACGGTGTGACCAGGTACATGCCAAGTATAGCTAAGTGGTTTCCCTTCAGGATCGCTTGCAATCGCGCTAAGTGTTACCTGCTTACCTTCGTCGAGCGTCACATCCGTGATATCTGCAACTACAGGTGCTTTATTCTCGACGACAGGCGCTTTTACATTCACTTTTAGCTGACGATTCACCGTGTGTTTGCCGTCAGTTACTGCAAGGCTTACCGTGTACACGGCGTCTTGTGTAACGCTAGGCGCGGTAATCGTTAGGTGATTTTGCTCAGTTGTTAGCGTTAATGAAGCGTCACCAGACCAAGTGTAGGAAAGCGCTTTACCTTCAGGATCAGTTGCCGTTGCAGCCACTTGAACTGACTCCCCGGCCGCTACGGTTACTTCGCTCGCGAGCGTTACCACAGGCGCTTTATTAACGGGTGGTGGCATATCTCCCGTTAAACCTTCATGCATTGCATTGAGTATGTCACCGTTATCAGCATCAATTTCCCACGCAAAGATACCACCAAGATTATGCTGAAGAATGTACTGGCCTTTGGCACGAACCGAGCGCGGACTATCGTAGGTTACGAGTGTTCCCTTATCTTTATTCCAAACATACGCAGCTTCAGCTTGTTCATCATAACCCACTTCAAATCCATTCACGCCTTGCTCGTTGTCACCAATCATGTACTTTTTCAAGCCTTTATAATCAATAACGCCCGCTTCCCATACGCCCTGTGCCGTTGTGCCTTTCAGCTTGCCATTCGCTGGAGCTGTCATCGGGTTGCCTGCAATGGATGCATTTTGTGGATAAACGCCCTCCCAGCCACGTCCATACATGGCCGCGCCAACAACCAGCTTTTCACTGGGAACACCTTGAGCCAGTAACAGCTGGATAGCATTATCCATAGTGTAAGCTGGGCCTCTACGCGGCTCGCCTTTTTCATCAACACCGCTACCATTACATGCTTCATTGCTTAAATGTGAGCCACAATAAATACCGGTTTGATGACCTGTGACATTATTCCAACCGCCGTGGAAGTCATACGTCATGGCAAAGATGTAGTCCATATACTCGGCAGCTCGCTGGTAATCTACATCTTCGATTTTGTCCCAGCCAGTACCTATTGCTGACGTCAGTTCATATTCTCGGCCTGTTTGCGCTTCAAGCTCATCCAACATGGCGCGAAGTTCTTTCATTAAGGTGATATACACTTCACCATCGTTGGCTGAGCCAAGGTTTGGATTAGCACCATCTCCACCGGGGAACTCCCAGTCAATATCAATACCGTCATAGAACTTCCAAGTGGTAAGGAATTCACGCATTGAATTTACAAAGGTGTCGCGGTTGGCTTTGTTATCAAAATCAAAGAAAGGATCAGACAGCGTCCAGCCTCCTACCGAAGGTAAGATTTTCAAATCTGGGTTACGCTGTTTTAATGCCATCAATTGAGCATAAGTACCACGAATAGGATCTTTGCTATCTACTCCCGGCAGCGCCTTTTGCACCGCAGCCCACGGGTCGTGGATCACCACTTCATAATCTTTAGAGCCGCCACAGGCCAACTCAAGGGCTCGCAGACTATTTCCATTTTCAATTTCGCCCAGCGACTCATTTGGTCCGCAAACTGGAATAAACCCATACAACAAGTGCGTCAGGTTATCTGCAGGGATTTGGGTAACATCGAATTGACGACCATAAATGCCCCACTCTACAAAGTAAGCGCCAACAACCTTGTTTGGATCGGTATTAAACTGTTTGTTGTTTGGATTTACGTTGAGTTCTAGTGGCGCTAAATGACCACCATCGGTATCCGCGATTACTATCGGCTTTGCCGCTGATGTGGCGCATCCTGTGGCATCACAGAGTTGGATAGTCAACTGGTGGCGACCAGAACGCTTGTAAGGAAAGCGGATCACGCCCGATTTAGTACCAGCAGCAAGTGCCCCTTCGTTCACCAATTGATCATCAAAAAACACCTTATAGTGGTCGCCGCCCTTGCCAGACCAAGCGTTCCATTCAATCTCGATATCGACCACATCTTTAGCTTGAATTAACTGTTTGTATGAGCCTCGCCCATAGATATTTACATCGACAAATGAATAGCTCTGTGGCTTCCACGTAATGCTTGGCGTTGATGGCGCAGCTTGTGCAGCGCTTGATGCAATTGCGGCCGCGACCGCAAGTGATGATGAGAGTAATTTAAACATTATTGATACTTCCTCGGTTTATTATAATTTTTTCCACACTGAATGCAGGTCAGGTTGCTGACCTTTGGTCCACCAGCGTGCCTGATACACAACGCCTTGATAGCTCACTTTGTCGCCACCGTTATAGGCTTTATTGGCACTCCATACATTGCTGCTATCAGACTTATCTATTAACGCCCACGCATCACTTTGATCTGGTTGCTGACCTTTTACCCACCATTTAGCGCGATAGCTTTTGCCTTGATACACGGCGATATCGCCAGCGGTGTAAACTTTGTCAGCACGCCACGTATCACTACTAGATGGTGGTGTTTGGTTAGTCACTGTGATGGTAAAGCTAACGGTTTTTTCAAGCGCGCCATCTGAGATAGTTACTTGTCCTTGATAGTCGGTGTTTTTCTCGACCTCAGGCGCAGTCAAAGTGATAGTTGCACCGCTGCCGCTATAGCTCAGTGGCGAAGGGATCTGCCATGTAAAGGTGAGCGGATCTTTATCGTCATCAAAAGCATGAACATGAACTGGTGTGCTTGAGTTCTCCTTTAGCGTGATATCAGCTGGGGTATGAACCACAGGAGCGCGATTTTGTGGTTTAGCTAAAATTGAAAGATTAAAAGTGTACTTTGTATTACTGACAAATAGCTGGTTAGCCGCTAATTGCGCCGTATCAAATACAATATTTCCGTCTCTTTGCTGTACACCTATTTGCAACGTATTCGCATAATTATCGTTAAGCGTACTGGCAAATTTCGCCGCCCAATACGTGATATTACTAGGTGTTATCGACAGTTTTTCTTGTACTAGCTCTTGGCCATCACCGTCAAAGACGCGCAACCACACCGTATCACCTACATTGGCTTGTTGACCCTGCTTGATAAAAAAGCCAGCAGACGTCCAACTTACCGGCTCGGTCGGTGTGGTATCTCGTAAGATGGTGACGTCGCTACAATTGTAAAAACCTTCACCAACAACATCATCGCGCTGCCAACGCGTATATAAAATGGCGTCCCCGCTAAACTTGCTCGGTACCGCCACCTGCATTTCATAATAGCGTTTACCGTCTGGTGCGACGAAGAAATCAACATTGCCATACTCTTGCACCAGCTCTAAATCTTGCCACGCCAGGGGCTTTGACTGAATATCCGTTTCCGGTTTGGTGAGATAAAATTGCCAAAAGCTGGGGTTATGTGGCGTGGTGGCACGAAATCTAACTTTAATTTGATTTTGAGCGTCTGGCGTAATCGCGGTCTTTTGCCACTCACTCGATGCGATATTCATACCCGCTTTGTTTCTGTCACCACCCGCACAAAGTTGCCCGTCAGGAATAACAGCCTGCACCGCTTGGAGATTAAAATAATCGGGAACATTCGCTGCAAACTCATGCTTTTGAATAAACTGCACATGCTCAGACGCTAGGTAAGCTGCTCGGCATGCCGCGTTTGGGATATTGCTCCCGTCTTTTGGCCACCAAAATCCGCCCTGCTCTTCACAAATCGCTTGTCTTGCCTTTGGACTATCCATATAGCCATGCGCAAATGCGTTCGATGCTGCCATGCCAAATGCCATAGCTATACTGACTGTTAAAATAGAATTTTTCATTTTCTTCTACTCGTATTGGAGAAGTAGCCGCCGCCACTTCGATTAAGATTAGAATGAGCGAGAGTCTATCGTTGCTTGTGACACGAAACTCAACCTTGTCTTGTGCATCCTGGTTTTATTCGTTGATAAACATAATTTAGCCTGGCCGCATCACTGCACTTCGGCAGTAAAAAACAACGCTGTCATTTCTTAACAACAGATAAGCTTTTGCACGTCCATGACATGCTCGCCTTCATTTTTGTAACAAAAAGGTATCCAAGTTGGTTTAATTGTAAACCTCAGCTTGATGGCGGGGCATTTTACTCAAGCAGGAATCAATAACAATAGCTGAGATTATTAATTACATTCAATACTTTATGACTAAATACTAAAACTTCCTTTGTCCTAGAAATTTGCTCTAACTGCCTGTTTATTTTGACTATTACAATAAACAAAACAATTAAAATACTTTATTCTCTAATAATTAACAATCAGAAGTGGAAAGCTTGTGTAAAGTTTTATCTACAATAGGAACAGAAACACTCTTAATAAAAACCCTTTGTTCTTATCAAAATCTTAAAAAGCAATACTTTTTAACTTCTTTTGATTTGCAACCTAGTCATACTTGTTGGCTATACTTAGGATTTTCCATTGCTTGGTGGTAACTTTGCGAACACTATTCATACTATTATTGCTCGTTGTGATATTTATTACAGGTTTTGTTACCGGTGTGTATACCTTACCGATAATGACGCAACCTCCGGCGGCTAGCCACACAGAAATACTGGTGATCAGTAAAGCCGCAACGTATAAAGGTCGATTCGTGAAGGAGCTTAAAGATTCAGATGCACTACACTACGCCACTGGTGAAATATATTTCTCAGACAAGCATATTGCGTTTGTGGGTGAGATAGCACCAGGTCCAGATTATCGGCTTTACCTCGCCAAGAATTTTATTGAAACTGAGGCAGACTTTAACGCGCAAAAGCACACCATGGTGGAAATTGCCAACATTAACCAATTTTCGCAGTTCGTGCAGCGTAAATATCGCCAAGTTGATCTCTCCCAGTTTCAGAGCGCTATTATTTGGTGTGAGCATTTTGAGCAGTTTATATCGGCAGCGCCATTACAACGCGTTGGTAGTGAGTAGATTTTAATATCTAGCATTTATTCACCGCCCTTGCCTTGAAAGCTTTGCTTGAAAGGTTATCGGAATAGAAGTCAAAGGTTGTATTTCAGTTCTGAATAGAACTAATAAAGCAATAAAGTTGAATTATTTAACGTTAATTTTAAACAAACCGAAAATAGTGAGTGTTAATATCACCATACCTTCAATATAGTCTTCTTCAAGAATCAGCCACACAGCTAATAAAAGCGTCATAACTTCGATTAAAAATAAAGAACGACTCCACCAGCTCTTGCTAGGTAGATCAAAGGAAAAGTCTAGTCGGGAAAAAATTTCTTTTATAGGCGTTTTTACTCTTTTTAAAGGTATAAAATTATCATTTTCGTCAATCACCTTGATATCAACAGAAAAAACATTAGGATAAAATAGTATTTTTAACCTCCCACTAGGTGTTGTAATATTGAATTCATTACTCTCCCCTAAAGCATCCTGTTCATTTCTTACACGATAGATTTCATCTCCATTACAAAATAAAACAAATGAAGTACTACCAAACCAATAATTTTCCAAGATATAATCATAACAATCACATTTAAATAACATCTTCATAAAATTTAATTAACCACATAAAAATGGTCCACAACCTCAAAAAAAATCGAGGCTGTGAACACTAATGTAAAATTAATCAGCAGCTTTAGCTAGCCTGTAGACTAGGGTGAGAGCATACTTTGTTAACTACCATTAATCAAAAATAAGCTCTGCCCTGAATTCATCGTCAAAGCTGGTCCGAACACATTTGCCACATATCGAATCGTTACGGCCTGTGTGCTGTTTTACCAAATTGCGAACAACCCGTCTGAATAGCGCCCTATTCTCCGTTGAAATCTGCTCGCTGATCTAGCAAGCGTCTTCCTTAAACACGACACCCAATGCAGATGGTTTTCTATGTGCCAATGATGGCGAAAGGCTTTTTGCAAAATCTGTGCATCTGGCTCGACAGAAGTACCATAAAAATGCTTGTCTATTTTTGTTATTGAGCCGGACTTACTGTGCCTTTCGACTGCGACCAGCGAAGTAAGCCCAGGCCATTTTCCTTTTATCTCTTCAGGTAGCTTGTCTGCGTTTAGAGCGTAAGTGATGCATGTTTCCTGACGTCCATGACCACCGCTGACTTGTAAATTTTCAGGCAAGTTATTCCCTTCTTCAAAGGCTGTTTCAAAACATGAAGTAACTGTTTTATAAAGTTTTTCTGATTTTCTTTGACCTGAACCTGATAGTCTGCCCCTCTTGAAATAAGTGTTGATAATGTCGCTTTCTGACAATGTAGCGCGTCCAGAGTGACGATTGCATCTGAAGCATCGAGCACATCTAATAAGGCCCTAACTGCTGGGATCTCGTTGGATTTACTTTCTACGGTACGCTGAAACAAAGTTAAGCCAGACTCACAATCAAAAGCGGACACCAAGTGTAAGTTTTTACTGGGACCGCACAGAGTTTTGCCATCAAATGCAATAATCGGCTTGTCAGATTGAGTTCGTTGCTCGTTAACCCAACTAAACAAGGTCAAAACCAAAGAGTCAGTTTCTACCGTTTTAAGAATACGTGCAATGCTATGTCGCGTTGGAATACCGTGCTTAAATGCTCTGAACTGTCGGAGCCAAGACAGCTTGCTGTGCCCAAACACTTCGATATCTTTCCAGCCTTCACAACCGGATAAAACCGGATAAAACCGCCGAAATAATAAGAAACAAAACATCAGTAAGATCATGATGTTGGTTGATGGAAGAACGCTTATCTCAACAAGTTCAAGGTGGCTACATAACGACATAATCAGCAATAAGACAGTGATAATGTGAGCGTTATTAGATCAGAAAAGAGCTGGGTGTTAAAGCCTTTTTACAAAGTGCGATCCCACCGTGACAGCAAGGCAGTTCGTGGGTGAAAAATTGCATGCCACAAAAGTACTACCAATATGGGCTTTCGCACCTTATGGCCACTGTGTTTTCGTTAGACAGTTTGCGGATTTGTTTAAGATATTCTAGATCCGCGAGATCATGACGCGGTGAAACGATATCAATAAGCTCGATTTGAAACAGGTGCTTTTGTGGTGTTACGTGGTTAGTTTTGGTTGTATTATTCAAAAAAGCTGCAATTAAAGGGGAGTAAGATCGTTTAGATCTTCAAGTAATTCAATAAATTAAGTTGCTTTTAAGAGGAACTAGATAAGATTCACGCATAACTATCCATATCGCAAGCATTACATTACCTGTACATTTGAAATCACTATATTAAAAAAATTAACTTACACCCAAAAATGTAAAAATAAGATTGATGTATTATTTCATTTCATCGCATATATGTTGTATTAATTTTAATACAACAGTATTATGACAATCTACTTTATCGAGCGGTTCGTGTTCTTGATCGACCATTGTTAGCTCACTTATCAGATAGAATAAGCAATACAATTTGTTTACATAATAAAGCGATACAAACTATAAAAAGGTATGATCCTAGATATGTTTCCATCAATAAAGTAGATGCTGGAAGTCGTTTTCAAAGAAGGAGTTAACAGATGAATACGGTAGCCGCAAATTCGTCTGACAACGCGATGGAGTTAAATAAAGGATTCATTTTTTATCATGGTGAGGATTATATTCTCTCTGAAAACCAAGAAGTAGTTAAACTTGAACCTTTAGCATCCAAAGCTTTGCTTTATCTAATAGAGCATTCAGAGCGCGCAGTATCAGTCGAAGAGTTGTTGGTCAAAGTTTGGGGAAGTAAATTTAAATCGATGAAAGTCGTAAACCGCTGTGTGTGTTTAGCACGAAAAGCGTTAGCTGATGACATGCGTAATCCAAAATTTATAAAAACAATCCCAAAACGTGGATATAAATTTGTAGGGCACTGCATGATAAAAAATCATTATTTAGAACTAACCGCCCATTAACGAGCAATAGATAAGGAGGCACTATGCTAAACACAGTTGAAACGTATACGGTACTCATTAATGCTGAAAAGCAATATTCAGTTTGGTCCGCAGCTAAAGCGATACCTCAGGGGTGGAGCCAAATTGATATTCAAGGCAGCTTAGAAGAGTGTAATGCATATATTAACGAGCATTGGAAAGATATGCGTCCAGAGAGCCTAAGACAGGCAATGGCAAATAGTTAATAGCAAATAACTCAAGAAAAATAAGTTACTATCGACAATAACTAACTTAACTATACAACCTCATTTTGGCAGGTTAACTACAAAAGCAAAAAGCAGAATATCATCATTTTGCTTTTTGCTTTTTTTAATTTCGCTCCTAGAATTGCATATTTACTTGTAACAACGGCACACTACCACCATGTTCCAGCTCTGCTATCCCAGCAATAACGTTTATCCAATAATGAACGGCAACGGATTGTTCAAGGTCATAGTTATTACGTTGATGTAGCCACCCCAAATAACCACCGATCGCCGTCGCAGCCCCAAAACTTGCTTGATTACCACTGCCACTATGCAAAGCGCCAAACAAAAGGGATGACACAACGAGGCCAGATCGCTGCCCTAGCTGGTGGTTCAATTCGGTGTTGAGATAACCACGGAAAAAGGCTTCTTCGCCCACCGCGGTAAACATATTCCCAGCCAGGTTTGCACTGTGTGCTTCAAACAAGCTAACGCTATCGTCTCTTTCTATGGCATAGACGTTATCGCGTGAAGAAACATAAGCCGCAACCAATAACAGTGGAATATAGGTACTTGGTTTTGATAAATTTTCCCACTTAAATGGAGCTTTCCATAACTGTGATACCGGCGTCTGTGACACAGTGACCCCATTGTCAAATTGACGGTATTTGGCTCTACTTTGATATGCATCATAAGATGACATAAACATGCTATTTAATGCTACATTTGCGGCAAAATCGGCTTTTAGCGTGGTGGCATTTAGATACTCAATTTCTAATACATCGTTATCTCTTGCATCATCGTCAATATAGTCATCTTGATCAGAGTAATGACCATACCCCGCAAACCCGACCAACGTTGATGTGGCATACCATGCCGCCTTTTCGTACTGCCCATCCAAACCTTGGATCACTCCCGGAAGCACAAATCCTGATAGCGCCCCTAAGTTAGGGCTATCACTTAATATGCTCGGCTTAAAATCAAAATCATAAGGGTTGTCGTCAGTGACTTCTGCATTTGCTGTATAAGAAAATAGCCATAACGCAATGACCCCACCAATGGTTGAAAACTTCATGCTCTTACTCCTTTAAAATTAACCATTTGCGCCACTTACTGAGGATAAAAACAGTTTAAGTGGCGCTGATACCAATTCTACTCATAGGTAGATTGGCATTACCTCTTGACTACCTAAGAGACATAATTGAGGTAGCCTTTGTACAGTCGGAAAAACACCCGCTCAGGTAACAGCTTCATCAACCTCAATAAACATAAAAAGTTGTAATAAAAGTTAGTTACCGGTATGCCTTCGTATAGCGCTTTAACACCACGCCACGCGCTATGTTGATTATGAAAATCAATATTAAACGACACACAGGTATCCATAGAGCGAACATGATGCAAAGTACCACTTGGCATAAACAAAATATCACCGGCTTCAACGTCGACGACTACCGCTTTGTCCTTATCGTACTGAGCATATTGCTGCAGATCAGGTTGCTCGGGATCAAGCTTGAACCAACGCCATCCATATCTACCACAATGACGACTATCTTCATATGGCAGTAGCGTAAAGCGTTTAGTCCCCTTTATTTGGAAGAACAAATTATGCGTCAATAAGCAGTCAAAATGTAGCGGTGTGACACTTTGCGAGGGGCCAAGAAAAAACTGGCAGTATTTCCACCAATTACTATATGCAATTGGCATAAAATTACTAGGAAATTCATTTATTTCCTGCTTCAGTTCAGGCAAGGCATGAAATATAGGAATATCATGACAATAGGCCGGAAACTCCCCTTCTCCACGCTCATAGGCATCTAATTGATCACAATAATCCCCAAGCGGCATCACCTCTTTAATAATATTGCCTTTTTCAAACCGTTTTACCGGCACTTGCTGGTCTGGAAAATGCTGTTTGAAGTAGCTGGTTCCCCACCCTTGGGTCGCTTGCCAATGTTTGATAGCTCCCTTAATGAGTACAGGTCGGTCTGGCTTTAAATAATTGCGCTTAAACTCAGAAGCTGTCAGCGAGTCTACAATGTCAACTTTATACTTATCCATGAATTTTCCTTATTAACCCAAGTCAAAATTTGCAGCAGCGGTAGTCGATTTATTGTGTTTCACTGCCGCGCTTTTTAGTAGTACAGGCAACATAAATAATGTTGCGAAAGAACTGGCTATAACCCCAAATGCCAAAGACACCGCCATTGGGATCACCATGTGCGCTTGTAAATCTGTCTCAAACATCAACGGCAACAGGCCGATAAATGTCGTCAGCGACGTTAAGGTAATTGCCATAAAACGCTGGCTAGCCACTTGCACTATGCGACTACCCGGTTTTGAATGGGCCACCAACAAGATCAAGGCATCATTGACCGCGACACCGAGTGCTGCAATCACCCCAAATAGCGACATTACGCTCATACCTAGCCCCATGATCCAATGCCCAAATACCGCACCAACAAAGCAAAATGGCAGGACGCTCAAAATCAGTAAGGGTTTTTTGTAAGAGCGCAATGGAATAGCCAATAATGCGTAAATGCCAAAAAGCGATAATAGGAATAACACCGCTTGACGAGACATTCTGCCTTGCTGCTCTTTTAGCTCACCGTTTAGATTAAATGTCAGTTCAGGAAATTCAGCTGACAGCTCAACGAGAATGCTCTCTTCTAACAGCTCTGAGATGTCATCTGGATCCGCTCGCAGAGGATCCACTGACGCCATTAAGACGACATTTTGTCTACCGTTATCAGAGCGAATTTCGGTTGGAGCATGGATCAATTGATAGTCGGCAACATCTGTAAACAACAATTCAGTGCCGTCTTCTAAGTGAATATATATATTATCGAGCTGATGTAATTGAGCTCTATAGTCTTGTGGATACTTGAGCATCACCTTGACTTCAAAGCTATCTCTTAGCACTCGCTGTACCTCAATACCATAGATTGCAGTAGTAACCTGAGACATCAGCATATCTGGTGTGAGACCTAAGTTCTGTCCCATTTCGTTTAATGCTAACCGTACTTCAACATCCATATTACTTTGACTGTTTGTCACATCATAAACCGCAGATAAGGCGTTTAGCTTTTGCTCTAGTTGCTTAGCGGCAGCATCGACTTGCAATGGGGCTTCACCTACTACATTGATCTGAATGTCTCGCGATTCAGGGTCACCATCTAGTGTTTCTTGGATCCGATACTCTTTTAATCCCGGCATATTAGGAAGCGCTTGTCTCCACAGCTTAGCCAACGCAAAAGTATCTAATTTTCTCGCCTCATCATCTACTAACTTAACGTATAGCTCCGCATTTTGCGGACCATCAAGGATCACCGCAGTATGGGCAACCATACCCTGGCCATATTGCGAAGCCAGTGACTTATCAACATCTAACACGGTTTGTTCAAAAGCTCGTATCGCCTCTACCGTCATCGTTTCGGAGGCTGTACTTTCCATCCGAAGTTGAATCGAGGGAAAATCATGCGGAACGCGGGCATCTCCAATCCACTTAACATGACCTCCTGAGAGCATACCCATTGCAACCATAAATAACGCAAAAAACGCACTGACCACAGGCCAACGTTTTGGTAGCAAAGTTCTTAAAACAGGTTCGTATACGCCGCGAATAAAAGACTGCATACCAAGCGCAATGGTGTGGCGTAATTTATCTAGCACAGGGGTCACCCGCTTCTTTGGACCAATCGCAGCAAGGTGGGCTGGTAATATCAATTTAGATTCGATGATTGAAAACAACATCGCGAACACCACAACAAACCCAATACTGCGAAATAGCTCTCTTGATTCCCCTTCCACAAACAACAGCGGTAAAAATGCAGTGACTGTAGTGAGTACGCCAAATACCGTCGCGACCGACACTTTTTCAACTCCTTTTATTACGCTGGCTTGTTGATAGCCTGCGCTCTCACATTCGTGATAGACACTTTCAGACACCACGATGGCGTCGTCTACTACGATCCCCAACACCAAAATAAAGCCAAACATGCTCATTAAATTAAGCGTTACCGATACACTTTCCATGGGCAGCAGCATCATAGTGCCAAGATAGCTAATAGGGATCCCAGCCATTACCCACATGGCAATACGAGGACGTAAAAATAAACTCAGGACCACAAAAACTAACAAGGCACCTGCAAGCAGGTTTTCCATCATCATGTCCAAGCGACCTTCAACATAGTAATTAAAGTCGAGCCAAGCAGTCGCTGTTAAGCCAGCTTCTAATGACGCTGAATGCGTTGCTAGATAGCGTTTGACCGCCTCTGATACGACCGCGATATCCTGCTCCGGTGCTGCACTAATTTGAAAAATACGAGCAGGTTTACCATCAAAGCTGGCAAAAAAAGCACCATCCGCCAAGGTGTCGTTTACAGTGGCTACTTCTCCAAGCAGGATCGTGGCACCGCTGGGTAAAGTGAGCACTGGGATCGTCGCAAATTCACCAGAGCGGTATGCCTGATTCTCCATTCGCACGGTGATTTCACCTTGTTCATTGCGGATAAAACCACCCGTTTGGTTTATTGAGTAAGCATTGATCCGTTCGCTCAGTTGCGTCATGGTTAAGCCATAACGCCTTAGTGCATCAGGATCTACTTCAATACTGACCTCAAAATCGCGACCGCTATCATGGTCAACGTATTGCACCTCAGGTAACAGCGAGAGTTCCCGTTGTAGCTTTGCAGCCGCCATTTTGAGGTTTTTTTGATCTGCACTGCCGTACAAGGCTAAAAACATCACAGTATGGCGTGGCGGTAAATATTCAATCACAGGACGTTCAATGCCGATGGGGAGCGTCGATAATGCGTCAATTTCACGCTTCACACGGGCTAACAATTGTTGCGCATCACTGTCGTCACTTAAGGTCAAACGAACTCGGGCTAACTCCTTGTTGCTGAGCCCCACCATACGGCGCACCTCAGCTAACCCTTGCAGTGCATTCTCTATTTTTTCGGTCACCCCAATTTTTACTTCAGCTGCCGATGCTCCCGGATACTCAACGATGATCTCAATTTGCTGATTGGGCTCAAGTGGCAATAACTGCTTATTAATAGACAAAAACGATAACGCGCCGCCAATCAATAAAAACAACATCAGTAAATTGACGGCGATAGGGTTTTTAATAAACCAAGCAACCACATTGCGAAGCATCACTGCATCTCCTTGTTCGGTGTAGCCGTCTGCACCCACTGATCAACTGGTGAGATTTGTCTGACTTCAACTTGCATCCCAGCAACTGGGTTTTGCAGTGGGGTCACTATCAAGCGATCACCGGCTTCCAACCCAGCTGAAATTAATGCCTGATCTTCATAGAAGTTTTTAACCGTTAATTGCCTTTGGTGTAAACGGTCTTCGCCATCTACAACCCAAGCACTGCCTTGACGTAAAAATCGTGCTGGGATCGCAGTGTGACGGACACTCTGCTCAAGCTCAATCTTTGCTATTACATAATCACCAAATCGCAGCGCTCCTTGGTCTGAATGTAAGGCTAACGGATCCATAACACGTACCACCACGTGATTTACCGCATGTTCGCCCGTGGTGTTTTCAATACGTACAATTTCGCCATAGCGTTTTTTACTCAGCGATGAAGTAAGTTCAACTCGCTTTCCAATGAGCGATGGTGCGCGCTTAAGCTGAGCAACGCTTAGCGGTAGTCGAATCTGTGCGATATCTGTGCTCATCAACTGCCCTAGCACGTCTCCTTGTTCGACGTATTGACCCAGTCCCACCGAGCGAGTAGCAACAACAGCATTGAATGGTGCTCTAATCACCGTTTTATTTAAGTCTCTTTGAGCAATCAGCAAGTCCGCCTTAGCAGCTTCAATATTTGCCAGCTCTCTTGCTAGTTGTGGCTTATAAAGCGCAAGATCGGAAGGTGTTTGATCTGTAACGCCTCGCCATTCTTTCTCTGCGACCTTGGCTTGTGCTTCGATCAAGGTGTACTCCGCCTGGGCGCGGCTCAGTACAGCTTTTGCTTTTAACAGTGCGGCATGATAACTGTGCTGTTCAATACTGAGTAACGCTCCTTGGTTGCTGACCAAGTCGCCGTTGTTAAACTCGGCAGCCACTTCTTCGATCCGACCACTCACCTCCGCCGCCAGTTGAGTGTGATACAAAGGTTCAACTCGACCTCGAGTCGTTAGAGTGATCGGTGCTTCCACTTCTTGCACTGTGATGGCACTTACGACGGGCAGCTGTTGCTGTGGTTCAACGACATCCGGCTCATCTTGGGCGCTTAGTCCAACGAAAGCGACTACACCAAAAACCAAAATTGCACCTGACAAGGCAACCGTTTTAAGCTTATTCATGGTGTGCCTCCAGCAGTAATACCGACAGTGCTTGTAATTGATTAAGTAATGCAGGGATCCGAGCGGTAGCCTCATGAACTGAGCCAAGCACGGTGTCAGAGCCTTGCTCCGAACGACCAGAGACATACTCTTGGTGACGCCATAAAAGATACAACTGACGTAAAAATGCCTCAGCATAAAACGCAGCCTTTGGTACACGCTGGGTGATACAGGTTTGCAAAAACCCTTCCCCTAATGGGGCTAAGTTCGCAATCCAAGCTTGCTCATCCTGCTGTGTCATATTGTCGCCTAGAAGGAGCGGCCAAAAGTATGCACAATTAAGCCAAAAGTGCGCTAAAAACCGCAACCCTGAGTCGATAGACACTTGCGGGTCCATCACCGCAAGCTGCCCGTTGTGCTGTAACACCAGATTTTCCGGATGGATATCTTCATTCACCAGTGTCAGTGGCCATTCATGTAACGCTTGCAGTTCATAACTAAGCATTAGCGCTTCAATTAATGCCACTGCTTGTGCTTCTACGCTTATTTCTCTGATAAGATTGATAAAACGCTGCTTTTCAAATTGATACTGAAGCTGCTTTGAGGTTTCATTTTGGCCCTGTAAACCGTCTTCAGTGGTAAAAAGTAACTTGCCCATACCGTCACAAGGTGCAGGCTTTTTATAAGCGCTGAATAAAGCTCGCGCCAACGTACAACCCGCCTGATGAGCTTGTTCAGAAGTAAAATCGGCAAAGGCCACAGCCTGTTCTAATTTTGACTCTATGACCCAAAATTGACCGTCTAACTGGCCACTTTGATAGCGCTGAGGGACTGCCAATTCGCTGCCTGCAAGCGCTTGGTAAAACAATTGCGTGCCTTGATATTCTCCGGCAATCAACGACGCTGAATGGCTCTCTACTTCGCCATATGGAAACCGCTTTCTAAACTTAACCACCATTGCGGGCTGTTGTGGCCATGTCACTTCATAAGCAACGTGAATGTCCCCGTTTCCGAGCTCTTGGTACTGCATTCCTTCATGACTTGAAAACTGAGCAGCAATGAGGTGGTTAAGCTGAGTTTGACGACGTGCTGATAACATTAGATACCTCCTGCTTTAACGGCTTTATCCAATGCGGGATAGCTGGTTTTTAAAAAGTCACTCGCTTGCTCGGCTTCCAAGCGCATAAAGGTTTTAAAATGCGGCAATAAATACAAGCAAGGTGCAACCACTAATGCAACAGCTCCTAACGCCAGTAATGTGGTTGAAAAGCCCACTTGATCCACACTTATCCCGACCGCAGACATGCTGACAGGCTCAATCCCTTTACCCATAAATCCAAGTGTCGCACCAATTCTTGAGCGCAAAATATCTGGCACGGAAGCCATCACTTGCGAAGACAGAACCACGTTTGCCCATACCGTTGCCAAACCAATTAGCGTCAATGAAACAAGTACTTGGTAAATGTGAATGTTAAATGCCATGGAACCGATACACACACCTAGGAGTAAAAATGCAAATAGCATGATGCGATCTAATGACACTTTTTGGGCAATAAAACCAAATAATACCACCCCTAAAATACTGCCCACTGCCAACCCTGACTCCAGCAAGCCTACGTACCAAGCTGGTAATTGCTCCACTTCTTTTACAAGGTAAGGAACCAGTACTTCCAACGGTGCAACTGTAAAATTGATAAACATGACAATCAATGACAAACCAAGCAGTATGCGTACTTGGAAAACCACCCGGAATCCCTCTAATACCGCATTCCACCAAGTTTTAACTCCCATCACACCACTGCTCTCGCTGGCTTTTGTGTTAGCGCGGATCAACAGTGAACAAATCATCGCCACGAAGAAAGTCGCCGTATTGACCCAAAACGCCACCATCACACCAAACACAGATACCAATGCGCCGCCGAGCAGGCCACCAACGATACCCGCCATCGCGTTGATACCCTCTGTTTTATTGATGGCCTCTTTGAGTAACGCCTTATCGACTAGCTGAGCAACAATACTGCGAGATGAGCTGCTAAAAAGCGCCCCAGCAGTGGTGTTCACAGTGAACAAGGCAACTAGCAGTGCTTTATCAAAGTGATCAAACATCACACAGGCCGCCAAAGCGACAAACACGAGCGCGCGAATTATGTCACTCAAGGCAATCACATGCTTACGGCTATAACGGTCTCCGATGGGACCAAATAGTGGGGTAAGTACAACGCCTATCGCCATAGGAATGGCCAACATGGTGCCCATCACGGCAGCCGATCCGGTTTTTTCTAGGATCCACCAGCCTAACGCCAGCATGCCCACGGCATCACCAACCAATGAGAGGCTTTGTCCCAATCGGTAAATCCAAAAGTCTCTACCTAATCCTTGCTTTTTTGCGGTGCTTTTTTGCTCGTCCATTATTCTTCCTCAGTCAGTACTGCTGCACTTTTTTCTTGATTGTTAAGTTCATTTACACAGGGTAAAAATCCACGTTCCATCAGTCTTTGGATGTAACGGTTTACCGTTCCTGCACTAATTTCTGGTAGGCTGTGATGCTGTTTTTGTAGCGTTTCACAAAGCAAGTCATTATTGAAACGAAGCTGCTTATTGACTTCTGCCTCTTCCTCTTGCGCCTGTAACATACGATATAGCGGACGCTGCTGCGCTTCTGTCAGCCTCTCGGTTACCCGTTTCGCCCAAATTGTGTCATCGAGAATTTGCAGTGGATAACCTAATGCTCTGGCTTGCTCGGCTAGGTCGTGGAAGGTCAATAAATTATGTGGTACTAAGTGATATACAGAGCCTGCAGGTGCATGTTCTGCCAATGCATGAGTGATAGCGCAGGCTTGGTCAACCGGTAACATATCAACATACAATCCTGCCGCTGAGCGAGGATAAGCCGACACTTGAATACAACCTTTGATTAGTGCCCAAATCGCGTCTTTTTCATTACATTGTCCGCTTTCTTGAGGACCGGTAATGTTACCTGCTCGCAAGACAAGCGTATCAAATCCACGCGCTTTGGCCTGCCAGATCAGCTGCTCTGCCGCCCACTTACTGTGTCCATATCCAGAACTAAATTCGCCAGTTAATAGCTCAGGTTGTTCTGGAACTTGTGTTTCGCCCACATAAGCCGTATTGGAATACACTGAAATGGAAGAGGCGAAAATAAGCCGTTTTTTCGGCCCTTGAGCCGCCAATTGCAAGCAAGTTGTTACGCTATCAATATTTGCAGCGCGCAGTGACTCAACGCCATAGAAATGGTTAACAGAAGCTGCCAGGTGGTATATTTTGCTTACCTGTTGGCTTAAGGCCTCAAACGCCTCGGATGGCAGACCAAATAGAGGCTCACAGATATCACCAATGACGATCTTGATCCGCGAATTAGAGGCCTGTAGCGACAATCCGTAATGCCTAGCAGTTTGATACAGCCTTTGCCTTGCAGAACTTTCGTCTTCCGCTCGTACTAAGCAATATAAAGTACTATCACTAGAATCTAGCAACTGCTGTAGCAAGTGGATCCCCCAGAATCCTGTACACCCAGTGATAAAGGCCGCGTTAACCTGAACGTCGGTATTTTTAGGCTGCAGTGTTTCCCTCAGGGTGAGCGCGATTTCAGTTTCATTACTTTGTTTAGATTGCGTAGTAACGAGTTGACTCAGTTGGCTAGCCGTGGGAGCTTGCAAGAACTGATCAAGTGTTAAGCTTGCACCTAGTTTACTGTTGATGTCTTTCAACACACTCACCAGCAGTAGTGAGTCACCGCCAAGACTAAAGTAGTCATCCTCCACAGTGAGATCATCACGGTCAAAGTAGTCTGAAAAGACACTTAGTATCTGTGCTTCAGGGCTGAGTCCATGGGCTTGAGGTTCAGGCTCTGACGTTACAGAAGCAGCAACTTCCGTGTGGCTTAAGCGCTTTTCTCCCCACCAATAGGTTTTACGTTCAAACGGATAGGTTGGCATTACTTGACGTTGATAAGCACCTTCTCCCAACATGACGTCCCAATTAGGTTCAACCCCACACGTCCATAGTTGAGCTATCGCTCGCAACAACGACTGTTGTTCATGACCAAGCTGTTTTGCATTGCCAATGGTTGCCACGCCATAGTGATAATCTTGTCGCTTCAATAGCTGTGTGAACAGCTGCCCAGGACCGACTTCTACGCAAATATACTGCTGTGATTTTAGCAAGGCTAAACCATCAGCGAACTTCACAGTATGTCTTACATGCTCACTCCAATACTGGGGCGTTGCAGCCTTCGCAAAATCGACCCACTCGCCGCTTCGGTTTGAAATCCACGGCGTATTAGGTTGAGTAAACTTAAGTGTCGTTAAAAAACGCTCGAATTCACTTAACATGGGAGCCATTTGCTGACTGTGATAAGCGTGGGAAGTCTTTAGGCGTTTTGGCAAAAGCCCTTCTTCAGATAGGATTAACTCGGCTTCCTGAATTGCCTCAAAACTGCCCGCGATAACACAAGTGTCGTGGCTATTTTCAACGGCCAATTCAACACCGTTTGGCATTAAATCCGCAATACTTTGCCAGCTTTTCGAGACACTTAGCATCGCCCCTGTGGGCATGTTATCCATTAATCTCGCCCGTTCAATAACGGCACTAACTGCTTCTTCTAGCGACAATAATCCGCTTAGACAAGCTGCAACCCACTCCCCTAGGCTATGCCCAAGATACGCATCTGCCTGAATACCATAATAAGCCAGCAGCTTTGCTAAACTGTATTCCACAGCAAACAATACCGGCTGGGTGTTTTTGGTGATGGCCAGCTGAGCGTCATCACTGTGTAGTAGCTCGATAATGTCTACACCGCGATTTAACGCATAGGCTGCGACTTGGTCTAAGTGACGACGATATTCAGGCTCAGTCCGATATAACGCCATCCCCATTTGTACAAACTGGGTCCCTTGACCTGGGAAGATAAACGCCACTTTGGCTTGATGTTGCGCTTGATGCTCACCTACCTGCCCATACACTTCACCTTGATGCAGTAACACCGCACGCCTCAGTGGATAGCGCTCTCGGCCATGCACCATAGTCTTTACGCAGTCTCGGGATAGCTTACCCCGGCACTCAGCTTCCGCCAAGATGGCCTGATTGTAATCGCTCAACGATTTAGTTGATTTCGCGCTTAACGGAACAAAGCTCCATGGACTAAATTGCGCTGTAGCTTGCGCTTTAGTAGGCATATTTTGAAGCACCACGTGGGCATTGGTGCCACCAATACCAAATGAGCTGACTCCCGCCAATAGTGTTTCTTGCTGGTTTAACGCAACAGGTTGCTGGTTTACTCTCAGTGGACTGGTCTGCATTGCAAAGGCAGGATTTGGCTGTTCAAAATGTGGCATCGGTGGAATAACGCCTTTATCCAATACCAGTGCTGCTTTAATTACTCCTGCAATGCCTGCGGCTGCATCCAAATGACCATAGTTCGTTTTTAGCGACCCCACGTAAGTTTGCTGAGCCGTCGCACCAAGCTCTTCATAAGCACGACTCAAGGCATTGAGTTCAATTGGATCCCCCAACTTGGTTGCGGTCCCATGTGCTTCTACAAACTTGACTTGTTCAACGGGTAAATCAGCGGCGGTCATGGCTTCAATCACCAATTCTGTCTGAGCATTTTCACTGGGCGCCGTATAGCCGACCTTCTCATTGCCGTCATTATTAAGGGCCGTGGAACGGATCACCGCAATGATGTTGTCGCCGTCTTCAAGCGCCTCTTTGGTGCGCTTGAGTACCACAGCAGCTACGCCACTGCCAGTCAACGTACCTGATGCATTTTTATCAAATGGCCGACAAATTCCATCTTGTGAAAAGATAGCGCCTTCAATGTATTGGTAGCCCTTTTCATCCCCTAACTGAAGCGAGCTTCCGCCCACCAGCGCCATATCACAATGGAAGCTTTCAAGGTGTTGAACCGCCACAGATAAAGCGGTAAGCGAAGTTGAGCAGGCCGTTGCAAGCGTCATTGCCGGACCGCGTAGATTTAAATGCCACGCTACGCGAGTTGCTAGTTGGTCTGGCAAGCTGCCAGAAAACAAGCTCATGGCGTTGTGACTGTCGACGTGATGAATCACATTTTCAATAAAGTATTGGCTTGGACTGACTCCTGCAAATACGCCAACCTTGCCGTCAACTTGGCTCGGTGCATATCCTGCATGTTCCATTGCGGTTTGACATACTTCCAAAAAGCAACGCTGTTGCGGGTCAATCATCGCCGCTTCGCGAGCCGACAAATTATATAAATTAGCGTCAAAGTCAGCAGCGCCCTCTAAATTCATTGTTACCGGAACCCAATCCTTTGGTAATTGCGCTTGTTCTTCTGCGCTCAGTTGATGGACTGTCATGCCACTTTGACCAGCACACAAGGTCTGCCAAAAGGCCTCGATATTTTCAGCTTTAGGAAAACGTCCAGCCATACCTATGATGGCAATACTGTCTTCCAACTCTTCTGCCAGCTCAGTTATTGTTGTTGGTTCGCTTAGCATGTTTCTTTCCCTCTCCGTTGACGTTGACGCGCTTGACGTCGTTTATTACCGGCTTGACTACCTAGCTTCAGCTTAGCTTCAACCGTCTCATCACTTAACCAGTTGGCTTGTGCCGAAATTGTGGTGTGTTTGAATAAGGCCAATAGTTCAACTTCTTTTTCGAATGCTTGATTTATCGCCGCTTGTAATCGTGTGGCGAGAATCGATTGGCCTCCAACATCAAAGAAATTGTCCGTTACTCCAAAGTCACTATGACCCAAAATTTCTTGCCAAAGTGTCATTAAGGTCTGTTGTACCTGACCACTAGCTTGCTGCCTTGGGCCAGAGCTCACTACCTCAGCAGCCGGCAAGGCCGAGCGTTTGACTTTACCGTTGACGTCGGTGGGTAAAGCCGCAAGCTCACACCAAAGCTGAGGTACCATGTAACTCGGTACTAGTGATTGCAATTGAGCCTTGACTTGTGCAGCAGGGGCAGTGGTTACAATATAAGCAGCAAGCGCCGTGACGGTTTCGCCTTCATATTGCGGCACCACCGCAGCTTGGCTTACTTCGGCTAAGTTGCACAACACCGCTTCAACTTCTTCAAGCTCAACGCGGTGACCACGCAGCTTTATCTGATTATCGGCGCGGCCAATAAACACCAAGTTACCGTCGCCGTCATAGCGCACGAGGTCGCCAGAGTTATACAAACGGCCATAGCTTGGATGCGTGGTAAACCGCGCTGCTGTCACGTCAGGCTTGCGCCAATAACCCAGCCCCACACATGGACCGCCGATGTATAACGTACCAACTGCACCTGGTGGTACTGGTTGCAATTGCTCATCCAGTACAAACAACTTACTGCCGGGGCGTGGGACCCCCATGTGCGGTTTGCGGTTGCGACTAATATCAAAGTCACCCAATGACACACCTACCCCCGTTTCACTCGGGCCGTAGGCATTAATAATGCGACGCGCCGGCGCACTCCAAGATTGCAACAGTGCATAGGAAGGCGCTTCACCTGCGGTTAAAATGGTATGCAGTGCTGGATACGCATGAACGGGAGTATTGGCTAATACCGATGGGAACAAGATAGCAAAGTTTACCTGCATGGTTTCAAGGGTTTGTGCCAATGCAATGCCCGGCATAACGGACATTTTGTCTGCTAACAGTAAAGTTGCACCATTCATTAACGCCGCCCAAAACTCTAATACGGCAGAGTCGAAGGCGATGGAAGCAAATTGCAACACCCGAGTACCGACTTGAATATCCAGTAAATCATCTGAGTTACGGGCAAAGCCCATGACCGCACTGTGCTGTAATAAGGTGCCTTTAGGATGCCCAGTAGTACCCGAGGTATAGATCACATAAGCCAGTTGGTCGCAACGAACCTTGATTTGAGGACTTGTCCGCTCTACAGACGCAATGATGCGCTCGAGGTCATCCAAGAATAAGCATTCCCCTTGTACTGCTTGAGCTGTTTCTTGGGTACACAGTAATAAGTCGGCATCACTGTCTGATAGAATATAATCTCTACGTTCAGCTGGTAACTCGGGGTCTAACCCAATGTAAGCTGCACCCGCTTTCAACACAGCAAGGGCAGCAATAACGCTTATTTCATTACGAGGCAGACACAGCGCCACCCTTGAACCTACCTGCACGCCTCTAGCTAATAGAACACGTGCTAAGCCATTGGCCTTTTCGTCGAGCGTGCGATATGTCAGCGAGGTGCCATTTAATACCTCAACAGCAACGGCATCGGGATAAGCTTCTGCGCGGCGTTCAAACTCCCCATGTAAGGTAGCGGTTTGCGGCCACTGACCATCAACTTGACTCCAATGACCAAGTTTTTGTTGCTGCTTAGGAGAAACCACACTTAGCTGAGTGATAGGCATTGCTAACCAACTCGACAGTTGCGTTAATGCATATTCATAACTACCAATTAAGCTATCAATCAGCCCAGCTTCAAACAAGTCAACATCATACTCGAGTTGGATCACCATGCCGTCATCGCTATGCTGTACAAACCAGCATAAGTCGAGTTTTACACTTTCGGGTTCACTTTCAACTGGGGTGATAGTTAACCCGTCTAATGTGACCGAGTCCGAGGGCAAGTTGTGCAACGAGAAAGTGATCTGGAACAGTGGGTTCATTCCAGCTAAGCGGTCAGGCGCAGCAGCTTCAACAATTTGGCTCAGCGGTATGGTTTGATGATCTAGCGCATCAAATGCACTATCGCGTACCTGTGACAAGAATTGCTGGAGTGTCTGCTGAGGATCCAACTGACCGCGCAGTGGTAAAGTATTCACAAACAAGCCAACCGTGCGCTCAAACGCCACGTCATCTCGTCCCGACACAGGGAAACCTGTAACTACGTCGGTTTCTCCGGTGAATTTATGCTGTACCAACTGCCAAGCCGCCAGCAGTAACATAAAGCTAGACATGCCTTGAGATTGTGCCAGTTGCGTCAAATCGTCAGTGACATCTTGGTTTAATACCACTTCTCGTCTTGCGCCTTGCTGACGACTCAAATCTCGCTCCATTTGTAGCGGCAATTGGTGACTTTGCGGTGCAGCAGCCAAATGACCTCGCCACCAGTCTAAGCCTTCCTCAAGCTGCGTTTGCGGCAATGCTTGATACTGCCAGTAGTCTGAGCCACTGATCATGGTTGTATTTTTGGCTTCGTATAAAGCCATAAACTCTTCAGCTAAAATGGTCAGTGACCAACCATCGGCGATTAAATGCGAGACCACAAATTGTAGGCACGCCTGCGCACCTTTAGTCAGTAATACCACTTTAAATAACGCATCTCCGTCGAAGCTAAATGGCTCTGCACCAAGTTGTTGAGCTTGTGCGATAAGTGACTCATCCGGCCCTAAGCTGATGACTTCAAAGGGCACAGGCGCGGTCGCTTCACGAGCATGCTGCCAAAGACCTTGAGAGTCTTGTTTTAGATAGACACGCAAGGCTTTATGACCTTGCCAAAGTGCAGTAACCGCGTGCTCGATTCGAGCAAGGTCGTAGTTTCCATCAATCAATAACGCCAGCGGCATGTTGTAGGCGCTCTTATCACCTAGCAAGCTTTGTGCAATCCAAAAGCTTTGCTGCATCAAAGTCGCGGATTTACGCTCCACCTTAGGTAACTCTGCCAACTCGGTTTTTCCTTGCGTAAGCGGTTCGTTAGGGCCAACCAAAGCAGCCAGTTCGCGAACGGTTGCCATTTGGAAAAAGTCACGCATGGCAATTTTGTAATTGAACTGCTTTTGTAAGCGGGATATGACACGAGTTGCCAACAGTGAGTGTCCACCAATTTCAAAGAAGTTGTCATCTCGGTAAACGACTTCTAAATCGAGTAACTCAGCAAATACTTGGGCGACAAACTGCTCAGAATTGGTTTGTGGCAATTCGCCCACTCGAGCTTGTAGTGCAGCCTTAGGCTCAGGCAGTGCACGGCGGTCGACCTTACCGTTGGCAGTCAGTGGGAAAGCTTCCATCATCACAAAATAAGCAGGCACCATATATTCAGGAAGACGCTGTTGTAATGCAGCTCTAAGTTGTGCTTCACTCGCACAACCTCGACTGTCCATCACATACGCCACCAAAGCAGCATCTCCCTGCGGCTCTTTATGCGCCATGACCAGCGTTTCATCGACGCCTGCCATATCACTTAGCAAGGCCTCGATTTCACCAAGCTCAATTCTAAAACCACGAATTTTTACTTGGTTATCGCAACGGCCGAGGTATTCCAAGTCGCCATCAACCGTTACCCGTGCCAAATCACCCGAGCGGTAGAGGCGATCCCCATTGACAGTGATAAAGCGATCTGCGGTTTGCTCTGGTAAGTTGAGATACCCACGAGCCAGACCAGCACCTGCAACATAGATCTCTCCTGCTACGCCAACAGGCACTAAGTGTTGATGTTCATCTAAAATCAAAATATCAAGATCGGCTATACCATCACCAATTAAGCTGGCAGTGGCTGTCTGCTCAAGCACATCACTAGCTTGAATGCGACGATGGGTTGCATGTACTGTGATCTCGGTGATCCCGTACATATTGATAATTTCAATTTCATCTTGATAACGCTCAAACCAGCCTCGAAGCGCCGTAAAATCGATTTCCTCACCCCCAAGTACCACGCGACGCACTGGCAGTTGCTGACTACTTTGTAGGTTTTCTCGAACCACTTGTAAAAATGCCGATGGAGTTTGGCTTAACTGAGTGACGCCTTGCTCACACAACAGTTCATGAAACGCTTCGCTGTTGCGTGTTGTTTCATAAGGCACCACCACCAATTTGCCACCATGTAATAATGCCCCCCAGATCTCCCATACTGAGAAATCAAAAGTACATGATGAGAACAGGCTCCACACATCATTTTCAGTGATTGGGATCCGTGTAGCGGTTGCATCAAACAGACGCACCACATTGCGATGCTCTAGTAACACGCCTTTGGGCGTCCCAGTAGAACCCGAGGTGTAAATTACATAGGTTAAATCCTCAGGTTGACAACGCGCCGGCGGGTTATCGCTGTTATGACCAGACATCATGGTCATCGCCGTATCGAGATACTCGACCGTACTAAATTGGCTGCTGTACTGAGCATCACCAATGACCAAGGTAAGGTCAGCATCATTAACAATATAATCAATACGCTGCTGCGGATGTGTTGGGTCTAGTGGCACATAAGCACCACCAGCCTTCATCACACCTAAGATAGCAATCAACATATTGATTGAGCGATCAACACAGACACCCACTAAACTCCCCGCCGTAACGCCTCGTTCAATTAACTGCCAAGCAATACGGTTAGCTTGTTGATTGAGCATTTGATAGCGGATTGATTGTCCTTCACACACAATCGCAACGTGTTGCGGATATTGTGCAGCGATCCGTTCGAATCGGGCATGGGTCGTTTCATCACACATAAAATCCTGACGTGGCCGTTGGTAAAGCTCACACACCCTGCCCGCAACTTCATCACTAAGCAGTGGCAAGCTATCAAGCTGTGCCGTTGGCTGTGCCAACATGCGCGTTAGCATTGCGGTAAAGTTAGACATCATGTCAGCAATTGTGCTTTCATCGAATAACGCACTGCTATATTCCATTGTCAGCCATGTCCCCTCAGCTTGAGGCGTAACATTGAGCAGCAAGTCGTACTTAGCTACGTCCAATTGTGGGTCGATGGCGCTTACCTCAAGACCATCAAGCTCCAAGCCGTCATAGGCCAAGTCTTGATAGGACAGTACCGCTTGGAATACAGGCGTGCGGCTAGTATCTCTGACCTTTACGACCTCTTGCACAATGCGCTCAAACGGAACTTGTTGATTCGCCATCGCCGCTGCCAATTGACGCTGTACAAGGGCAAGCAGTTGCTCAAAGCTCTGCTGCGCATCGAATTGCAAACGCAGTGGCAGCATATTGACGAAGAAACCCACTAATTGCTCAAGTTGCGTCGTCGCTCGACCCGCCACTGGAGTACCAATAACAATGTCGTCTTGGCCGGAATAACGTCTTAACACAGTGGCAAAGGTTGCCATCATCACCATAAAGCCGGAATAACCTTGGCGTTCATAGCTATTCAATGTTGTCATTAGCGATTGCGGTAATAGGCAGCTATACGTCGCTCCAGCTTCACTGCGAGTCTGCGTACGAGGTCTGTCTGTATATAATTGCAGATCGGGCGCATCGGCCAATGTACCACGCCAGTAATCCAGTTGTGCGGTAAACGCATGATCATTAAAATGTGATCTTTGCCACTGAGCAAAATCACCATACTGACAGCTTAGTACCGGCAACTCTGGTGTTTGCTGGTCACAATAAGCACGATAGGCCTGTCGTAATTCATCAGCAATAATGGCCAAAGACCAGCCATCCGCCATGGCGTGATGTACATTGATAAGTAGTGCTACATCCTCGTTATCCAACATAAAGACATCAGCACGAAATACTGGTCCTTGGCGTAAATCAAATGGCGTCGCGGATACCTTTGCCATCATTGTCTCAAGCTCATCCTCAGCGCAGTAATGCAGATTAAAAGGCACTTTGGCGCTTGGGTCGGCTTGTTGGTAAGCTTGCTCGTTATCTAAAATAATACGGCTTTTTAGCACCACATGGCGATTAGTAACCAGTTCAATGGCTTTACTTAATGCACCTAGCCTTACCTTACCGCGCATTCGGTAAGCAAGAGGGAGGTGATACGCTAAGCTTTCTGGTTCCATATCGTGTAAGAACCACAGTCTTTCTTGAGCAAACGATAAGGGGTGTATCGCGTCAATAGCAGCGGCTTGGATGCGCTCTTGCTGCCCTGCCGCGCCATCGTTTTGAGCTTGTTGTAGCAGCGCCAGCTGATCCCCTAAACGCTGTTTTAGGAACACTTCAGCAATAGGCAGTTCGATGTCAAATTCATCTTTTACTCGATTTACAAGCTGCATAGCAAGTAACGAGTTACCACCTAGGGTAAAGAAACTATCTTGTAACGAGGGCTGTTTACCTAGCAGTTCTAGCCATATATCAGCAAGCTGTGCGGCTTGACCTTCTAGTGCACCGCTGCTTGCCAATTGCCCCCAATCTTCCGCACTTGGCGTTGGTAATACTTTGCTGTCTATCTTGCCGTTTGCATTCAACTTAAAGTGCTCTACAAAGGTAATCGTCGACGGCAACAAATAGTGCGCGACTTTATCTGTGAGCCACTGCTGGAGAGATTGGCGGGTTAACTCATGGCCTGACTTTAGCTGCACATAAGCGGCTAGATAGACCTGCTCTTCGTCTTGACGAACTTGAACATAGCTTAGCTCTACGGCGTCATGTTGGTTCACCCGAACTTGCAGTTCTTCAGGTTCGATACGGTGACCACGAATTTTCACCTGATTATCAGTACGACCAATAAAGTGCAGTACACCATCGCTATCTTGACTTACTCTATCTCCTGAACGATAGAGCTTTTCTTCACTGTATGGAGTGAAAACAAACACCCGCTCAGTTAAGTCTGGACGGTTTAAGTAGCCGTGGGCGACACCAGCACCACCTAGATACAGCTCACCAGGTACGCCTAATGGTAACAGGCTACCGTAGTCATCCATTACTAAGTGATAACTCCAAGCACAGGCACGGCCAAGTGGCACATCTTGACCAGCAAGAACACTTGGTGTCAGCGCAAATGTGGTTGAGAAAATCGTATTTTCTGTCGGTCCATAGGCACTACACAATTGCCCCTGATAGCCACTAGCTAACAAGTCACGGCAATAGCGGATTGGGATCACTTCACCGCCAGTCCAAAGTACCCGATAGTGATGTAATATTGTCGGGTCGGTTTGCACATATTGATTAAACAAGGCCACCGTCATAAAGCCATAGTCAACGCCATAATCCGCTAAAGCCTGCCCAAAGTCAGCGGGCGACAATACTTGCGAATGGGAGATCACTGCCAAACATGCGCCACTTAGGAGCGCAGACCAAATTTCGAAGCTTGCACCATCAAAAGCAGGGTTATTCATAAAGCTAACCACATTGTTTTGGGTTAACTCACCTTGCTCTGGGTTAAGCACCAAGCGGCTGATCCCACGATGAGGGGTGATCACGCCTTTCGGCTTTCCGGTAGAGCCTGAGGTATAAATAACATGGGCAACGGCCTCTGGTGAGACACGCTCAAACGGCGCAAGGGTAGAATAATGAGTGAGCGCTAAGTCCCTACTATCAATTGAGGTTAACTGGTTACTACTGAGCGTTGCTTTACTATGGTTATCAACAAATACCAACTGCATTGCTGCTTGCTCGGCCACAAAATCTATTCGCTCTTGCGGCCAAGCTGGGTCTAACGGCACATAACCTGCGCCAGCTTTGATGATAGCCAAGGCATTGATAATCCAGTCTACCGAGCGAGGCATCGCGATTGCAACCAGCGTATTTTGCTGCACCCCTTGCTCAATAAGATAGTGGGCCAGCTGGTTAGCCTGCTCGTCTAATTGTCGGTAACTCAGTGCGCTATCTTGTTGTTTTACCGCTATGCGCTCGCCGTGCTCGGCAACCACATGCGCAAAACCAGAGACGAGATCACTAGGTTCAGTCTGGGCCTCAAAATCAGCCTGCCCCAACCCTACCAATTGCTTAGCTTGCGCTGCGGACACCAAAGAAAGTGATGCAATGGGTGCCGATTGCGCTAAAACAAGCTCTCCAACAAAATGGATAAAGCCATTAACTAGTTGGTCGCCTAGCGCTTTAGGGAAGACATCCAGTGCAAATTCAAATTCACCAAACACCTGTCCTTCACGTTCAGCCATCGCGAGCAAGAGGTCAAATTTAGCCGTGTCATGACTCATTTCAAGCTCGGAGAATTGCACCGTCTCTAGCTCAGCTCCCCCTCCTTGTTGGTCAAGCGTAAACAAAGTCTGTACTAAGGGGTTAACACCAGCGATCCGTTCTTGCTCAAGAGCGTCTACTAAATGTTCAAATGGCACATCTTGATGTGCAAGCACTCCTAACCACTGCGATTTAATCTGGGCAAGATAGTCTGTGAATGCAGCTTGATGCTGACACTGACTACGCAAGGGTAAAGTGTTAACAAATAACCCAACCACTCGCTCAAGTTCTGAATGTTCACGACCAGAAACAGGGACCCCAACTATCAGATCTTGCTGCCCAGTTAAGCGCGATAAATAGGCATTATATGCAGCTAACAAGACCATAAATAATGATGCATCTTGCTGCTGGGCGAGCTTACTTAACCCAAGACTAGTAGCATCATCCAAACTAAATGCAATACTATAGCCAACAAACGAGCGCTGTTGTGGACGGCGATGTGGGGTTGGCAAGCTTAGCACCGTTGTCGCATCACTCAGCGTTTCTTGCCACCAATTGAGCTGCTCGGCAAGCTGTTGCTGATAACTATCACTCAATTGCCAGTGGACAACATCACTGAAGGTGATTGCACTTGGGTTTTGCACGGCTTCACCGCTTAATAGCGCCCGTAAGTCATCAAGTAGTAACTGACTGGACCATGCATCCGTGATCACATGGTGCATCATTAGCATCAGCACTTGCTCACCTTGCTCTGAACGCAACAAGTAAGGTGCAAACAAACTAGCAGCAAAGTCAAAGCTTTGCTCCGCTCGGTCGCGACACCAAGTCATGAGTGCTGCATCGGTATCAAATGTTTTAAGTTCAAGTGCTTGAATATCATTGCTAATATACTGTTGCTGCTGTGCAAGTTGCAGCCTTGCTCTTAACATCGGATGTTGCTGCTGCAACTGCTCAATCGCGAGGTTAAGCTGTGCTTCATCCAAGTGCCCATGCACGCGCCACAACGTTGGCATGTTGTACAGTGGCGTGCCCGGCTGCAAGGTCTCAAACCACACCATTTGCTGTTGTATCGCACTGAGTGGGAAATGCTGCTGTGGCATGAGTTCATGATGACTGATCTGCGCACGCGCCTCGGGCTGTAACTGAGTGATATATTGCGCCAATGCCTGTGGATTCGGCTGTTCAAATAGGTCTTTAACGGTAAGCGCATTACCTACCTCCAATGCACGGCGTAATGTTGAGATCAGGCGCATTGCAAGTAGTGAGTGTCCTCCTAATTGGAAGAAGTCAGACTGTCTGCCGATCCGATCGACATCAATTTTTAGTAAGGTCGCCATCTGCGCCGCAAGTTCAGACTCCAGCCCCGGTTGCGGCGCTTCACCACGCTCGTCAATTCCCGCCTCCGCTAAATTGGGGAGAGATTTGCGATCCACCTTACCATTGGCAGTAACAGGGATCTGAGCCATCAAGATATAATGGGTTGGCACCATAAAGTCCGGTAACCAAGCGGCAGCATGACGTTTTAATTCAGCCAATTCAGCGCGGCTTTCTAAATAAGCAATGAGTACCCCGTTTTCGACACTGACGACACAGCGTTTTGTCTCTGGAGCTTGTTCCATCACAGATTCAATTTCACCCATCTCAATCCGCATTCCTCGGATCTTAATCTGGAAGTCGCGGCGCCCCAGGAACTCAAGCTCGCCAAGATGGTTATAGCGTCCTAAATCTCCTGTTTTATAGAGTCGGCTGCCCGGCTCACCAAATGGATTGGCAACAAATGCATTTGCAGTTAATGACGGTGCATTTAAATAGCCTCGACCTAATACCACCTCACCTGCAACACAGATCTCCCCTACAGCCCCTTGCGGAACAGGCAGCAGATCGGCATCGAGTAAATAGATGGCCGACTGATACACAGGCTTGCCAATGGGGAGTTGCGCGTAGAACGCTGCCGGTGTTTCTTTCATCACATGCAACGTAACATCATCACTACATTCCGCAGGGCCGTAGGCATTCATCATCGGAATATGGGGGTAACGCTTAAACCACCTTCTTGCCATTTCTGGTGGCAGTGCTTCACCGGTAGGAATAAGGTGGCGCAAATCACCTAAGCTGTCATAGGCACCTGCAGCAACCTCGTCCATCAGTTGCTGAAGCTGAACCGGCACAGTTTGTAATACCGATACTTGATGACGTGTTAGTGCCTGTAAAAACAGCAGTGGGTCAAGCACAGTTTCATCACTGAAAATCGCCACGCAGCCCCCTTTCATCAATGCGCCTAGGTACTGCCAAACACTGATATCAAACGACAATGCTGCGGTCTGTGCAAAGGTATCGACAGCGCTAAATTTAAGGGTATCTAGCGCCGCCCAATTATGGTTTACCATGCCCTGATGGGTGGTCATCGCCCCTTTAGGTTTGCCCGTTGTACCTGAGGTGAATAACACATAGGCAAGCTGCTCTGGATGTCGCGCTACAGCGTTAAGATCAACGTTTTGCGTCGCTCGGTCATTTGGGTGTACCACACAAACGTCATCAAATGGGCCAGCTCTATCTGTGATCACTTGTTTTATATGATGCTCGTCTAACAACATGCGAATTCGCTCGGTTGGTAAACGCGTATCCAGCGGTAGGTAACATCCACCCGCTTTAAATATTGCCAACATCGCAATCATCACGTGGCAACTACGAGTGAGGTGAACCGCAATCGGATGATCCGCCACAGCACCTTGTTGTAATAACACACCAGCCAGTCGATTGGCTTCGTTGTTTAGCTCTCGGTAGGTCAGGCTACGCAGGCCATCATCAACAGCGATTTTATCGCCATATTGTGCGACAACTTCATCGAAGACATCCAAGTAATGTGCATTACGATGTTGAGTCGCGGGCAACGTTGCAAAGTCTTGCCAAATGCTGTTGTCGCCTTGATCAAGTAGCTCGAATTCTGCAATCACCTGTTCTGGCTCAGCACTCGCTTGCTGCAATAGCGTTAGATACTTGTGTGCAAATCGGGCGATGGTTTCAGGTTCGTATAAAGTTGCATCATATTCAAAGCGCAAACGTGTACCTTGCGATACCGACTCAAGCACCACAGTCATGTCAAATTGTGGCTGATCCGCTGGCAAATCGAGTAATGTCAGTGGCTGTCCAGCTAACCGAAGAGAATCACTTGAGAAACTATTTTGTAGATCGAACATCACATTAAATAGCGGTGACTGTCCGCCACGAGAGAGCACACTCATTACCTCATCATAAGGCAACATTTGGTTTGCCATCATGGCACCAAATTCATGACCCGATTGCTTGATAAGGTCAACAAAGCGCATTTGTGGTGAGTAACGCTGCCGATAAGAAAGCGTATTGACGAACATCCCTAATGTTTGCTCAAAGCCACTTTGCGTGCGACCAGCTGATACGGTTCCAATCACCAAATCTCGCTCACCGCTTGCATGGCTGAGCGCCAAACTAAAGGCACACAAATAAAGGTTAAATGGTGTAACAGCATATCGACTAGCCAGTTGCTCAATTTGAGCAACGACACTCGCTTCCAGATTAATATCATAATAAGCAGCGACAGCGTTACGCTCCGGACGCTTTTGGTGGTCAACCGGTAAGCTAACTCCTTCATTGGCTTGCTCTAAATATTCTTGCCAAAAGTCGCGTTGCGCTTGTGCTTCGGCGCTTTGCATCCAGTTCGTTTGTTGATAGCAATAGTCGTTATAATCCAATGCAAATGGTTCTGCTACAGCAAGTTCACCACCTTCATACGCTACAGCTAAATCATTGAATAACTTGTTTAGTGACCATCCATCCAAGGCAATGTGGTGTGCACTCAACGCTATAAAGTGTCGAGATTGGCTGTTGATTAACGTAACACGTAAAGGACAGTCGCAGGCCAAATCAAAGGTTGTGTTCACACATTGCGCTGCATATCGCTCTACCTCATGTTGATCATCACTATCAAGCTCAACCACTTCAAGCTGGCATGGGTTTCCTGCAATGCGTTGGATCACACCCGCTTGTTCTTCAAACCGTTGACATAGCACCGGATGCATATTGCTCAGCGCTATCAAGGCTTGCTGTAGTTGCTTCGCGTCAAGCGCTGCACATTGAGCCACAAGATTGATGTTGTAAGCCGTACTTGTGGGCTCCAACTGCTGCATAAAATACATGCGAGTTTGTGCAGGACTTGCTTGTGAGAATGATTCAGGTGTGGATATCGCAGCAACTTGAGACCGTTCAGCTTGCGTAAGTAACTCGGCTTGCTCTTCGAGCGTTTGCGCCATAAATAACTCAGCAATACCTAGGTCTGTCGCTAATGCCATTTTCACTTCACTAACCAACTGCATCAGCAAAATGGAGTTACCACCAAGCGCAAAGAAGTTGTCTTTTGCGGTGGGTTTCACCTTTAATAGTTTATGCCAAATGGCGGCTAGTTTTTGCTGCTGTTGGGTCAGTGGCATGTCATCTATCACTTTGCCCCAATCAGCTTCAGTTGGCTCAGGTAAGGCCCGCGCGTCTACTTTGCCATTGTGCGTAAGCGTAAATTGCTCAACTAGAGTAACAGTAGATGGAAGCAAATAATGGGCGACACGAGATTTCAGCCAAGTTAGCACGGTTTCACGGTTTATCTGCGCTTGCGGTGTTACTTTGATATACGCAGCCAAATACGCCAGCTCACTGCGTTGTTTCACAACGACAACGCTATTTTCAATATCAGGGTGCTGATCTAACTGATTTTTTAACTCTTCAGGTTCTATCCGATGACCACGGATCTTAACCTGATTATCTATGCGGCCAAGGAAGTGTACGGTGCCATCAGCCGCCATATACACCTGATCTCCTGAGCGATACAAGTTCCCTTCACCATAAGGGTTTTGAATAAATGCTTGAGCCGTTAGTTCAGGACGAGCAAGATAACCGTGCGCCAATCCTTCACCGGCTAAACATAGCTCACCCGGCGTGCCCAATGGCACTAATTGTCCTGCGGCGTTAAGTATAAGGTGACTACCCCAAGCACAGGCATGGCCAAGTGGCACATCTGTCCCTTGCACCATCGCTAAGGTGATCTCACAGGTTACTGAGAAAATCGTATTTTCCGTAGGGCCATAACCATTACACAATTTGCCTTTAAAACCACTTTCAAGCAGTGCCTTACAGCTCAAAGAGGACACCGCTTCACCGCCAATCCAAAGACGTCGATAACCGTGTAACATGCGTGGATCGGTTTTCACATATTGATTGAATAACGCAACGGTCATAAAGCCATAGTTAATTCCCGTTTGTTCAACCACTTTGGCAAACTCAGTTGGCGCAAGCACTTGCTGCTCTGTCACCACAGTCAAGCAACCGCCGCTTAGCAGCGCCGACCAAATTTCAAATGTCGCCCCATCAAACGCTGGGTTATTCATAAAACTGACCACACACTGTGAATCTAACCCACCTTCTGCTGGGTTCAGTACCAGCCTGGTGATCCCACGGTGCGGCGTCACTACCCCTTTGGGTTGACCCGTCGAACCTGAGGTATAAATAATATTGGCAACACTGTCAGCAGTTACGCTCTCTATTGGCGCTGTGGCTGCATAGTCATTTAACTGAGGAAGCAAAGCCGCCAAAGAAAGTGACGAGACTTGCTCAGACAACGATTGCTCAGCAAATGCAGTATTGATATTTGCCTGTTGTAAAACAAAGTGAATGCGCTCTTGCGGCCAACGCGGGTCAATGGGCACATAAGCCGCGCCTGTTTTGATTATGGCTACCGCTGCAAGGATCCAATCCATTGAACGAGGCATAACAATGGCAACATGACCTCCCGCCTGAACCCCACTTTCAATTAAGTAATGGGCTAATTGGTTAGTCACTCTGTCAAGCGATTGATAACTTAGTGTTTTATCTCCTTCACGCACAGCACTTCGCTGTGGATATGCCGCGGCAGTGGACATAAAACTGCTGATAAGATCGCATGAACTGTGTTGGGGAGATACCGGAGACTGGCCTAACTTAAGCAATTGCTGTTGTTGCGTCGTATCAATGAGTGGTATTGCCGCTAATGGTTTGTCTGCGTCTTGAACCACTTGCTCGACAAAATAAGTAAAGCCATTAACGAGTGCCTGTGCTTGAGTGTCATGGTAAAGATCGCTAGGAAGCTCAAAACTCCCCTGACAAAGCCGACCATCATAAGACATCGCTAACAAACAATCGAATTTGGCCGTATCGTGATCTGTCACTATTTCAGTGCAAGTCAACTCACCAAAGGTTTGTGATGCACCACCTTGTTCAAAGTTGAACATCAATTGCACAAGTGGGTTAATACCGGCGCTTCGCTCAACACCTAAACCATCAATAATCGCTTCCAACGGGGCTTGTTGATGTGCAAGTATCTCTAACCATTGTTGCTGTGTTTGTGCGAGATATGCTTTAAAACTGAGCTTTGGCTGACACTCAGCTTTGAATGGAAGTGTATTCACAAACAAGCCAACAACCTCATCAAACTCGGTACGGTCACGGCCCGCAACAGGCACCCCAGTAATTAATTGTTCAGCCCCCGTCAACAGCGACATATAAGCCGTATAGCAGCTGAGTAATAAAGTAAATAAGCTGACTTCAGCTTCTTGCGCCAACTCAGCAACCGCGCTAGAGGCCTCTGAAGACAGGCCAAAACTCCACGTTTTACCTTGGAACGTACGCTGTGATGGACGCTTTTGCGCGGTTGGTAACGCCGACACATGCGGTGCATCTTGTAAGTAGTCGCACCACCAAGATACCGCTTCTTTAACCTCTTGCTGATAGCTAGCTTGCTGCTGCCAATTCACTAAATCAGCGTAATGATAGGTACTTGTGTCTTGCACTGATTGATTACTGTAAAACGCCATCAAATCCGCCAACATCACTTGGCTTGACCAAGCATCTGAGATCAAGTGATGCATATTAAATACTACTACCTGCTCACCACTTGGCCAGCAAAGTAAAATGGGCTCGAACAAGCTAGCTGTCAGATCAAATGGCCGCTTTGCTATTGCTTTCACTGCTTGCGACATAGACGTGGTTTTGGGCACTTGAGTCACAGTCAAAGTTTGGACGTGTTCTGAGATAAACTGTACGTTACGCGTCTCATCAATACGTGCGCGCAGCA
Source organism: Pseudoalteromonas piscicida (assembly GCF_002208135.1). Classification (NCBI taxonomy): domain Bacteria; kingdom Pseudomonadati; phylum Pseudomonadota; class Gammaproteobacteria; order Alteromonadales; family Pseudoalteromonadaceae; genus Pseudoalteromonas; species Pseudoalteromonas piscicida. The sequence goes on along the minus strand of NZ_CP021647.1, from coordinate 1,104,334 downwards.
TCGGGTGTTTGTGTTGTAAAAACGTCACCGCCGCTTCCAGTTTAGTGCTCTCTAGCTCGCCATGAATTTGCCAAGCGTTAGGCATGTTATAAAGCGCGGTGCCCGGCTGCAGCTTCTCAAACCACAGCATTTGCTGCTGCGTTTTTGTTAAAGCAAAATACTGGTTATCGGCAGGGGTTACTTGGGCCAATACTTCCCCCTCTGCAATAGTCGATTGGGCAACAAACGTGGCCAGTTCACTTAAGTTAGGAAAATCAAAAATCGCCTTAACCGTTGCTTTTTCGTTGAGTGAATAGTGCTTACGTAAGGCAGAAATGAGCTTCATCGCCAACAATGAGTGTCCACCTAAGCGGAAGAAATGCGCATCTCGATACACTTGGTTCACTTCTAAATCAAGCAGTTGTGCGTATTGCTTTGCCAAGTACTGCTCAATTTCCCCACAAGGTGACTCACCCACTTCCGTTTTTCTAACTTGTGCCAGTGTAGGTAATGCTTTTCTGTCGACTTTGCCGTTGGCAGTCACAGGCAGATTATCCATTATCACAAAGTAGCTAGGCACCATATGCTCTGGCAGCTGCTCTTGTGCATGAAGACGCAGTGCATCGACACTTAATTCACTTTCTAGGTATGCTAATAAGAGCCCTTGTTCAGCACATACAATACAACGAGGTGTCGCTGGTGCCATTTCCATCACGGACTCAATCTCACCAATTTCAATCCGCATTCCACGGATCTTAATTTGGAAGTCGCGACGACCAACAAACTCCAATTCACCCGCAAAATTAAAGCGACCTAAATCACCAGTTTTATACATTCTGCTGCCAGGCGCACCAAACGGGTTTGCAATAAAAGCATTCGCGGTGAGTGCTGGGGCATTTAAATAGCCACGTCCAAGTACTACCTCTCCGGCGATACAAATTTCACCGATAGCGCCGACAGGTACAGGCTGAAGCGCTTCATCTAAAAGATATACACCACACTCTGTAATGGGCATCCCAATAGGTAGAACGCTTTGAGGAGCAGGAGGAGCCACGGATAAATGATGCAACGTCACATCATCACTACATTCTGCTGGGCCGTAAGCGTTAAACATTGGAATGGAATAATTATCAAACCAGGTTCTCGCAAGGCTTGGAGGTAGCGCTTCTCCGGTTGGGATCAAAATGCGTAAGGCAGCAAGCGGGTCACTCGCCAATTGCGTTGCTTGATCTATGAGTTGTTGCAACTGCGCAGGCACTACCTGCAACACACTCGCGTTATAATGTGCTAATGCTTGCAAGAATAACAAAGGGTCGAGCACTTCTTGGTCGCTTAAAATAGCCACCCGAGCACCACACATTAACGGTGCCAAATGCTGCCACACGCTAATATCAAAAGATAATGCAGCCGTTTGCACAAAGCAGTCAGTGGTTGAGAATGACAGCTCGTCGAGCAATGCATAATTATGGTTCACCATACCTTGGTGGGTCGTCATTGCGCCTTTTGGTTTGCCCGTCGTGCCTGAAGTAAATAGCGTGTACGCCAGTTGAGCAGCAAAGCGCGGGATCTGTGTCAAATCTATCGTCTCATTGCCAACAGCATCCGAACCCACCACAGTGACACCAGTAAACGGACCTTCACTGTCGCTGATCACAAACTCTATGCTTTGATCTTCGATGAGACTGAGGATCCGCTGCGCTGGTAAGCGCATATCAAATGGTAAATAACTGCCACCGGCTTTGGCAATAGCTAACATCGCCACGAGCACTTTATGACCGCGCTCTAGATGTACCGCAACAGGTTGCTCTAACTTCACTCCAGTCTCAACTAAAGCCCTTGCTAATGCGCAAGCCTGTTGGTCGAGCTGCGCGTAAGTCAGTGTTGTCTGACTGTCTTGAACCGCGATTGCGTCAGCAAATTCAGCTACACTAGCGTCAAAGGCATCTAGATAGTGTTGATAGGGATACGAATTAGCTCGAACCGATGCATAGCTATCTACAAGTTGCTGCTCTTGGCTACTCAGTACCATCAGCTCGTATAGGGGTTGCTCTGGATGTTCGCATGCTTTGGCGAGTAGCTCACGATAAGCGGAAATAAAGCGCACAATCGTGGCTTCTTGATAGAGGCCTGCATCATACTCACAAATAATGTTAAGACCATCTTGTTGAGACTCTAAGGTGACCGTCAAGTCAAACTGAGGGTCATCAACACGCATCCGCGCGCTAGACCAATTCGCTTCGCTGTCGGCTCCCCAAGTGACTGCATTTTGCATGTCAAACATCACGTTAAACAGGCTTTCACTGCCACTAATGCTATGCTGTACTCGTTCATAAGGAAGCTGTTGCTGTGCAAATGCTTGCTGATTTTCAGTGCCGACTTGTTTGCAAATTGCTTGAAAACTATTGCTAAGATCAACACTGTAGTTTAGCGCTAACGTGTTGACGAACATGCCCACTGTATCAGCAAATCCGCCCCACTCACGACCCGCAACCGCAGTACCTAAAGTAAGCTGCCTTTCACCATTTTGATAGCCTAACTGTGCATAAAAAGCACTGAGGAAAACATTAAATGGCGTTAGCTGCCAGCGTTTAGCCAGCTCAGTTATCTGCAGGTTAATATCGTTACTGATCACCTGTTTATGCACAGCTGCACGCGCCTTATGATCCGCTTTTTTCGCAAAATCAAATGGCAATGCGCTGCTGGGGTTATGCTCAGCTAAGTATCGAGACCAGAAGTCGATACTCAGCTCGGCCTGCTCACTGGTTAACCATTGCTGCTCTAGTTGGCAATAGTCGTCAAAAGTACGGGCCTCTTCGTTGATTTCAACACCATAGTAAAGGCTATGTAGTGTCCGTAAAATGATATCTAATGACCAACCATCCACGATGCTGTGGTGTGCACCAATGTATAACGTGGCACTATTATTGTGGGTAAATAAAGCGACCCTAAAAAGACAATCGGTGTTTAAGTCATACACCTGCTGATTGAGCAAGTGCAACTGTGCATTCACGCCTTGTTCGTTAGTACAGGCATGCTCTGTTACGCCACCAAAACTGCGTGTTTCGCGCCATAAAAATTCGCCATCATAAGAAAAACCTTGCGTCAGTACTTCATGTTGGTGAATTAGTTTGTTTACCGCTGTGACTAAACGTTTTACATCAATAGGCGTCTGGCTCGTTAATGTTACGCCTAAATTATAGGCGACGCTATGAGGGTCTAATTGCTGCATAAAGTACATCCGCTGCTGCGCCGCAGACGCTAGCTTCTTATCAGTAGCGGAATAGGTTTGAAGCACGGCGTCATGCAATGGCAGCAGATGTGTGGCCATTTCATTTAATGTTGGGTGGCTGCCAATACAAGCAGAGTCTAATGCAAATCCGTGTAAATAAGCATGATGGACAAGCTTCATTGCCGCGATTGAATCGCCACCCAAGTGATAAAAATTGTCAAATCGGCCAGCCTTCACATCTAGTACGGTTTGCCATAACGCTGCCATCGCAACTTCTAACTTACCTTGTGGGGCGATGTATTCAGATTGCTCGCCACGGTCAGCGGCGCTAGGCTCCGGCAACGCTGCTTTATCAATCTTGCCGTTGGCATTTAAAGTAAAGCCAGAGACTTGAGTAATACTGGAAGGTAACATGTATGGTGGAAGACGCTCAGCAAGCCAAGATAGTAGCTCAGTTCTACGCTGTGCCGACAATACTATCGTTTTGGTAAAGCAAATAAATGCGGCTAGGTACTTTTGGCCGTTGCGTGTCATAACACGCACATGGCTTTGGGCAATATCAGGGTGTTGACCGAGTTGCACCTGTACTTCCTCAGGTTCAATTCGATGCCCTCGAATTTTTACTTGGTTGTCGGCACGCCCGACAAAGTGCAATATTCCATATTCATCCATCCACACCAAGTCGCCAGAACGATACATAGTGCCTGAGTTAAACGGATCACTGATAAACGCTTGTTCTGTTAATGTTGGTGCGGCTAAATACCCTTCCGCTAATCCTTCACCCGCTAAGTAAAGTTCACCGGTAACACCAAGCGGAAGTAGCTGCCCCTGAGGATCTAGCACGTAGTGATTTGAATAAGCACAAGCGCGTCCTAGCGCAACCGAGTTTTGCTCTAGCGCTAACTCATCAAGCAGATGAGTGGTAGAAAACACCGAATTCTCTGTTGGTCCGTAGCAGGCAATCAATTTCCCTGAAAATGAATGTTGCAATAGGCGACGACAGGTTTCGACTGGGATCACTTCACCCCCGAACCACAAAGCGTCGAGACCACATAGGATGCTAGGGTCAACTTGCACATACAGATTCACAAGGGCTACGGTTAAAAAGCTATGCGTGACACCATGCTGAGTGAGTGCATTGCCAAAACGTCTTGGCTCTTGGACTTGCTCTTGTGAAATGACAGCCAACGATGCCCCATTTAATAGCGCCAACCACATCTCAAAGCTGCAAGCGTCAAATGCGGTATTATTGCAAAAGGCAACCACACTACTTTGGTTGGTATCAACATGATCTAAGTTGAGTGCGATACGATTGAGGCCTCCGTGCTTTAATATCACACCTTTTGGCTTTCCCGTAGAACCCGAAGTATACAAAATACAAGCTCGAGTGCTAGAGTCCAGCTTACTTCTCACAGGTTCAATGGTCGCTTCACTTAACTCAGTTTTATCAAGATTGACCACAGCGACTTCTGGCACTCGCAGGGTAAAGCTATCCCCGCACAACAGTGCGGCAAATTGACACTGTTCATGCAATAGAGTCAGGCGTTCTATCGGAGTATTTAACGCAATTGGTACGTAGGCGGCGCCAAGTTTAACGACTGCCAAGCACGCCTCAACTAGTGCGGCTGAACGTGGTAACGCCACTGCCACGGTATCTCCACTAGAAACACCAAGCCCCTGTAAGATGTGCGCCAACTGTTCACTGCGCTTATCCAACTGCTCATAGGTAAGGTGAAGCGCTTCCTCCCGCACTGCTATTTGCTGCGGATGAGCCGCAACGTTTGTACGAAAGACACTTACTAAGTCACTGATCTCTGCTTTTGCTTGATAGCTTGGCTGTCCAAGTGCTAACAATGTTTGTGCTTGCTCGCCAACGAGGGCTAAGGTGTTTAATGGCGCTTGCGGTGTCGAGACCGCAGCCTTTAAAAAACCTAAAAAGCCAGTAAACAAACTTTGAGCAACCGCTTCACTGTAAAGTGCTGTTGCAAATGACATTTCACAACTATATCCAGACTCGCTATGGCGCAAACCTAATAATATCGCCATTTTTGACAAGTTGAGCTCAGCGCTATGGCTATAACTTGCAAACCCAAGCTGTGTAAACGCAGCGCAGCCAGCATGACTTTCTAGCTCATGTTGCTGCGCCAGCAAGCTAAGCGTTTCATTTGATATGGGTGAAGAAGACGCTAAAGTGGTATCACACTCCCTAATTGCCTGAGAAAAACCTGACGTAAGATCAATATTGAACAAGGCTATTTGCTGCGATAAAGGCGCAGCCTGAACTGCAAGTACTTGCTCAGAATGCAGGGTGAGTCTTGCTAAATAAGCGATAAACGCGGTGAGCAAGGTGCTGCTAGCGGATGCTTCACTTGCACTTAGTGAGCTTGAAATATCGGCTACATAATGAGTATGCTCCTGATTTGCCGAATGCTGTATATTTTCTGAGGCCGGTATCGCTGAGCGAAACCCACGTTTCGCTTGACTATCGAACCAGCGCGCTTCTGTCGATAATTGCATTGAAGTCTTAGAATTATTGTTCATTTTTGTATTCCGTTAGTAAAACGTTCCTAGGGAAGCTCAGTGTTTATGGCGAATGTCAAAACTGGCGGCGTGAAAATTAATATGCATGCGAAGACTGTCAGCGGTGTCGACACCCAGTCGACCATCACAGCGACTATGGCTGCAGTCTTGATGGTCAGCACGTACCGTCAGTTTTTTGAAATGCTGTGTAATTGATGGAAAATTGATGCTAATAGGGCCAAATTTAGCAGTTTTCTCCACTGCGCCTTTGCCTCCTAAACCATTAAACTTTCGTTCTTTCCAAGTAATGGATTGATATTGTTCGGCACTTAAGTAATCACTGGTGATTTGACTCTCCATTGCGCCGGTATCTAAAAACCAGAGTTGGTTTGTATTGTTTGTCTTGGTGATCACCATTGGGTCGTCAAACAACCAGACAAGATTTCCGGTTTTCTCTTGCTGCACCGCTGGCTTTTTGATTTCAGCGATTTGCTTGTCAAAATCTAGCGTTAAATCCAATGCTTTTATGATTGGCCACCCGATGATGCCATCGAGTTGATACCAATTAATCCCTAAAAACCGTTGTTCGAGTTCTGTGTGATCTACAACGAGCGCGAGCTGATCCTGGGCTTTAACCGGACCGAGCTGGAACGTTGGCAAACGCACTAAGTCAGCCTTGACCGTGTTTGCAGTTGCGGTATCTATTTCGACTTGTTGCTGTGAGGCAATATCAAGCTTTAATTTCTTCACCACTTTGTCTGTCACTAAGCTTTGAGAAGCACCGGTATCAAGCACAAAGTAAAAATCATATCCGTTTAGCCTCAGCTTTACTCTTGGCAGTGGCACTAACCAATGGTCTTGCAGCGGGATCGTGGCTTGTAGTTGTTCGAAATGAAGTTGCGGCAAGGGGCCAGAATCGAGTGTGCTGGCTATCACAGCACTACTGTGCGTAGAGGAAACAATTCCCTCATCAACTAGCTTACGGATCTTTTCGTATTGCTGTTGCTCGGTCAGCAACGCAACCCACTGCGGTAATACTTGAGGGACTTCCTTATATAGCTTTGCCAACTCGGATTCGGCCAACGCAAAGTTGCCAGCTATCATATAACGATAAATATCGTTTAAGGTGGCTTGCTGCTCTTCTGTGATGGCTTCCAATTCTGGCGCCCAACCGTTTATCGCTGGGTCAACTTGTGCGTGGCTCATTGATATACCTAGGAATAAAATCAAAATAAAAAACAAGTTTCTATACTGCATCGTTCACTTCTATACATTGACTTTGGGTAATTTGCTGACGTAACTGGGCATGTGCAATCCTCATTGCTTGCGCTTTTTCTTCCGCGACAATAACGAGGTTCACGCATTCTTTGGCACTATCGGAACACACTGCCAATATCGATATCCCTCGCTCGGATAGCTGACTTTTTAACGCCTGAGTGTTGATAGCAAACTGATTGCTGAATAACGTAAGCAGTAACAGGTTTTGACTTTGCTGTATGTCTTGGAGAGTTTGTAACGTTTTGTCTTGTAAGAATAAATCCATAACGAAACGCAATTCAGCAGCGCCTTTATCAACACAAAATAGTCCTAGCCGTTCGCCATGGGGCAATACTTGTACACCGCTCAATAACGCTAATGCACTCACAGGGGGACGCTCGCCACCAAAATGAATATGAGTGGCTTTTGGTGTGTTTGGATTCTTTGGACACTTTAGCGAGAGGATTAGCCGCTGTTGCCGCAACAACTGTAACGCGGGATAGTGGATTACAGACGCACCAAACTGTGATAAAACACACAGGTCGTCAAATGCAATATCGGTGATTAAACTGGCTTCAGGAATAATATTAGGATCGGCATTGCATAACCCCTCTACTTCTTTCCAGATTTCAAGGCGACTTGCATTTAACGCAACAGCCCAGATTGCAGCGGTTGTATCTGACCCATTGCGACCTAAAGTCGCTATTTGGCCATCTTCCCCTCGTGCAATAAATCCTTCACTAACATTAACGTGTTTGGCCTGTCTAGCAACCTGTTGACACAAACGGCTAATCTTCTCGATGGCTGGCTGATGCTCAGACTTTTCACCGGATAAATGAATAAATTCAGCAGCATCTAAATAGCCACAGCTAAGTCCTAAAACACGTAAAATACCGCTCATGATTTGTGCGCTCAACCGCTCGCCGAGTGTTAGCAACTCATCATGATTAACCAGCGGGTAATCAAGCCGCTCGAGTGCGTGGTCACACAGATCATAAATCACATGTTGGGTGGCAGTAAGTTCAGGTTCAGCCTGTAAAGTTAGCGCGCATTGCCTAAGTAGCTCACTGTGGAACAACTTTACTTTTTCCAGTGCACGTTTTTGGCTCGGTTTGTGTGGATCTGCGAGAATGGTTTCAAGATCGTTTGTCACGTTGCCACAGCCTGACACTATCACGACGACTCGAGTGTGCTTCTGCTGTTGCTGGATAAGCCTTGCGACACGTAATATCGATTCAGCGCATCCCAATGATGCACCGCCAAACTTCATGACAACGGGACAATTCATCTTACTTACCCCTGCGCTAGCTGACTCATGCTAAGATCAAGCAGTTCAACCGCACGCTCGAGCTCATCCATGGAGATAGTTAAGGCAGGCAGTAAACGCAATACAGCACCAAAGCGGCCGCCAGTCTCTAAAATCAAGCCATTGGCAAAGCATTGTTTTTTGATTGCTGCTGCTAATGAGCCATCGCCTAAATCAGGATGCTTTGGTGATCTGGCCGTGTTTGGATGAATAATTTCAACCCCCAGCATCAAACCCCGCCCTCTTACATCTCCGATAAAGGCATACTTTTGCTGCAATTTTTCCAGCTCGGCTTTAAGCCATGCCCCTTTTTCTCGAGCAGCTTCGGCCAGCTTATCACGGCGGATGATCTCCATACCTTTACGACCTGCGATCATCGCCAGTTGGTTTCCTCGGAAAGTGCCGGTGTGTGCACCTGGTTTCCAGTGATCATATTTTTCACGGTACACGACGACTGACATTGGCATGCCGCCGCCGAGTGCTTTTGACAGTAAAATTGCATCCGGCATGATGTCTGCACTTTGAAAGGCAAATAAATCACCGGAGCGAGCAAAACCGCACTGAATTTCGTCAAAAATTAAGGGGATATCGTATTCATCACACAACTGACGCAGTCCTTTAAGCCATTTTGCGGGTGCAGGGATACAGCCGCCTTCACCTTGGATTGCTTCTAAGATCACAGCTGCTGGCTTAGTTATACCACTTTCAGGGTCGCTAAAGACGGTTTCAATATGGTGTAAAGAGGTTTCTATTAATTCATCACCTTGTACTAAATAAGGGGAACGATAGTTATAAGGGAAAGGTAGGTAATGCACATCAGGCATCAACGATGCGACTGACTCTTTGGCGTTGAGGTTACCGGTGAGTGACAACGCACCTGCAGTCATACCATGATACCCACCATGAAATGCAAGTACCGTGCGACGCTTTGTTGCGGTTTTAAATAGCTTAATCGCCGCTTCGGTGGCATCTGCGCCAGATGGACCACAAAATTGAATGCGCGCTTCATCGCGAAATTTCTCTGGCAGTAAACCTAATAATTCCTTAGTAAACGCATACTTTGCTGGTGTTAAAATATCCAACCCTTGCATCACTTCATCTGTGTGAAGGTACTTAATTAGCTCTTGTTTGATTTCTGGATTGTTATGGCCCAGTGCTAATGTCCCCGCACAAGCCAATAGATCTACATATTCTTTTCCTTCAGCATCGGTAAGGATTGAGCCTTTGCCTGCCACAATGACTTTATCGATAACTCGCGAATACGTTCTTGCGCTAGACTCTACGTAGCTTTGGTAGGTGTACCAACTCGTTGTGTCTTGCAGTTCAGTGTGGTCACTTGTTAATTCCTGTGTTCTATCCATTTGCGTTATCACCCTCATTGTTACATTGAAGTTTCATTCACATTACAATTAAGGTTGGTCAAGATATATAAACAATTACAAATCAGCAACTCTTGTAAAATAATCTAAAACAAAACGAACCTTAAAATTAACACTACAAAAACAAAACCAAACCTTTCCATAAACATTAAGTCGATATTAATTAAACAGTTACGGAAAATGAGATTGATATTTCGATTGAGTTGCTTCATTTTTTATTTACAAAATTACTGTTGAAACATAGAGAAACCTCTTTTCAGCGTAAATAACAGGCACATAGTTGCGAATATAGAAACAAATTTTCCACTTTAAATTATGTTACGATCGCTTACTCATATGATTTCGCTACACCATGTGTAAAACAAATAACGACAGCCTGAGGTGGGTATGTGGTAAATAAATAAAAAAGCCACACCGTTGTTGGGGTGTGGCTTGGGAGCATTGCATGGGTGTAAGGTTGCAATGATTCTTTCCGATAAGGCGAGAGATTAAGCAGCTTGTTCGTCGTCTTGTCCTAAGCGAATTAGGTAGTCAAAAGCGCCTAGACTTGCTGTCGCTCCGCCGCCCATCGCAATGATAATTTGCTTAAATGGTGTGGAGGTTGCGTCGCCTGCCGCGTAAACGCCCGCCAGACTTGTCGCGCCCTTACTATCAATTTCGATTTCACCAAAGCGGCTAAGTGCAACTTCACTCGACTGTAACCATTCGGTATTTGGCACAAGCCCGATTTGCACAAAAATGCCGGCTAATGCCAATGAATGAGAGCCACCGCTCACTCTGTCTGTGTAATTAAGGCCTACAACTTTGTTGCCATCACCAACGACTTCGGTCGTTTGCGCATTTTTGATAATAGTAATGTTCGCGAGACTTTTCGCCTTTTTAATCAGCACTTCGTCGGCTCTAAGCGTATCGGCAAATTCTAATACTGTGACGTGCTCAACAATATTTGCCAAATCAATAGCCGCTTCGATGCCTGAGTTACCACCGCCGATGACAGCAACAGGTTTCCCCCTAAATAGCGGACCATCACAGTGTGGACAATATGCTACGCCTCGACCCTTGTACTCTGTTTCGCCGGGGACATTCATGCTTCTCCATCGCGCGCCGGTCGCCAATACCACAGATTTGGCTTTTAACACCGCGCCGCTTTCGAGCGTGATATCAATGGTTTCGCTCTTGTTGATTGCCGCTGCACGCTGGTTTTTCATCACGTCAACGCCATACTGGTTAACATGCTCTTCTAACTGTGCAACCAGCTTAGGACCTTCGGTTTTCTGTACAGAGATAAAGTTCTCAATACCCAACGTATCAGCAACTTGGCCACCGAAGCGCTCAGCAACTACTCCGGTATTTAGCCCTTTACGGGCAGCATAGATTGCCGCTGATGCACCAGCAGGACCACCACCGACAACCAGCACGTCAAACACGTCTTTCTCGTTAAGTAATGCCGCCTGCTTTTCACCTGCTTTGCTATCAAGTTTTAATAAAATATCGCTTAAGCTCACAGCACCTTGGCTGAATTGCTCACCATTTAAGTACACTGTTGGCACTGCCATGATGTTGCGCGATTCCACTTCTTCTTGGAATAAAGCGCCATCAATCATGGTAGTGGTGATATTTGGGTTGACAGCCGCCATGAGATTCAGAGCCTGCACCACTTGCGGGCAAGTTTGGCAGCTCAGTGAGATGTAAACCTCAAAGTTCAATACTTTGTCTATATTCCTGAGAAGTTCCAACTCGTCTGCTGATGCTTTAGTGGCATGCCCGCCTGAATGCAATAATGCAAGTACCAAGCTGGTAAACTCATGCCCCATAGGAACACCGGCAAATGTAATTTCACTCTTCGTTTCAATGCCGCGCACCACCATTTGCGGGATACGCTCACCTTCACTTGATTCAGATAGCGTAATTTTGTCGCTCAATGATGCCAAGTCTTGTGCTAACCCTTTTAGCTCTTGCGATTTTTTACTGTCATCAACAGTAATGACGAGTTCAATCGGGCGTTGTAGAGAGCTAAAATGGCTTTGTAGTTGAGTTTTAATTTGGTTGTCTAACATATAAGGTAACCCTCTGCAGAAACTACAGTAAAAATTCGCAAAAACGATGAGTTTGATTCATCTAGATGGTTGAGATGGGAGTGCATGCGGCACTCCCGTTGACAAGTTAGATTTTACCAACTAGGTCTAGTGAAGGTGCTAGTGTTTCTTCACCTGGCTGCCAAGAAGCTGGACATACTTCACCATCGTGAGATGCGATGTATTGAGCTGCTTGCACTTTACGTACTAGCTCTTTGGCGCTGCGACCAATACCTAGGTCATGCGTTTCGATAACTTTGATTTCACCCTCAGGGTTGATAACAAAAGTACCGCGAAGTGCTAGACCTTCTTCTTCGATCATCACACCGAAGTTACGAGTAATACGGCCTGTTGGGTCACCAATCATTGGGAATTGGATCTTCTTAATGGTGTCTGACGCATCGTGCCAAGCTTTGTGCGTGAAGTGCGTGTCTGTTGAGACAGAGTAAACTTCGACACCCATTTCTTGTAGCTGTGCATAGTAGTCAGCTAAGTCTCCAAGCTCTGTTGGACATACAAAAGTGAAATCGGCTGGGTAGAAGAATACGATTGACCATTTACCAAGTAGGTCTTGCTCAGAAACTTCTATAAAGTCGCCACCGTGGTATGCCGTTGCGTTGAATGGTTGAATTTTAGTATTGATTAATGAAGTGCTCATCGCTTTCCTCACTGTTGTTGAGTTTAAAATAATGTCGGCGATTACTGTTCGCCTTGGCTTGAGTACAAAGATAAGGGGAAGTGATTATTAAATAAAATGGATTGTTTGAATCACTGCAATCGAAAAAACTGATAACTCTCTTTCAAGTGATCAACTAAATCAGCGTAAGAGTATAAAAATAAGATAATTACGGTATGATCCAAGCAATTTATTAGACAGAGCGTGACTATGCACCCGTACTTCAATCATATTCAACTTGGTTACTTTGGCTTTCTTCCCTTCTTAGCGTGTGTCGCATGGACACTAATGACTGGTGCATCAAGTGACGTGCTTCATGCTTTTCAATTTTACAGTCTGGGGATTCTAGCCTTTATGGCCGGAAGTTTATGGCGTCCAGAAGAGCAAACCTACAAACAAGCAATATTGGCCGTAATTGTCGTGATCCCTTACCCATTACTCAGTGTGGCAGCACCACAATGGCTGCTCTTATACCTCGCCACCTCATATTGGCTTGTATATTTTATAGAGCGCAGCTCGTCTCGCTGGGGTGACTATCATAAAGACTATCAAAAAATGCGAACGGTACTGACTTCCCTAGTCTTTGTTAGTCATCTATTTATGATTGCTCAAGCGCTTGAGTTAAGTGCATAAGTGACTTGCTTCTGAAGCTCAGTTAACTATAACTAAAGATAACTGAAGCATCAGAAGCCAAAGTAATTTGATCAAAGCCGCATTGCCACCATTAATTATATGGATAGCCATCATTCTTTTTGGTGGCTACATGTACTATGCCGGTCATTACGAATACGAGAGCTACGAAGAGTTGTTCTGGTTTGGTATTTCTTTCACTTTATTTAATTTGATCACCAGAGAAATCGCTAACCCGTTTTTGCGCCTTGCCCTACTTGTGTATTGTGCGGGGCTACTCCTTGATATTATTGATAATTTTACCAACGGTTTTTCCATTCCCTTACTTAATTTTGACACTTCTTTGAAAAATATCGGTTTTTTACTCATCAGCTTTGGTTTTTACTGCATGATCACCAATAAAAGAGCCAGCATCGCAGAACTAAAAAAAGAAGTAGAAAGAAGAAAATTGTTAGAAGAGCGGATGCGATATGAAGCTAACCACGATGCGATGACAGGCGTAGGAAGCCGTCGCGCTTGTTTTGAAGGGCTGAAAACACATCGCTTTGATAATCAATGGCTACTCTACCTCGACTTGGATAATTTTAAGCAAGTTAATGACAACTATGGTCACCATATTGGTGACGAAGTTTTGATTAAATTTACCCAGAATATGAAAGATTACTTTGGCTTAGACTACAGCTTTCGTATCGGTGGTGACGAATTTATTGTCTATATTAATACTGTGCTTCCAGATACAGACGAAGTAAGAGCGGCATTATTAAATGGATTACTCGATTACAAAATTAACGTCAGTATTGGAATGGTCAAAGTCGACCCGGCTAAACAAGCAGATCAGCTCATTCATGAAGCCGATGAGCATATGTATGGCGATAAACGCGGTAAATCACTCAGATCTAGCGCTAGAGGGTAGTACTTCTGCATTGATTTATTGACTAAACTTCAATGGCGCTGTAAGCATCACAATCCAATCCAAACTCTGTGCTAACTTCTCTAAATTTATAAGTTTTTTAAAGCCGAAAGCGCTAGCACTATGTTCCAATGATTGCTAAGCTTGCGTTAATATCAAGTTACAAGGGAAGATAACGTGTTTGCAAAACTATTTACAAACAATGAAACCCAACAAGCCTTATTACAAGCCCAGCAAGAAATCGCCAGTTTAAAGCACGCTAATGCACAGTTAACTGCTGAAAATGAGTCTTTAAAACAAGAAGTTGTAACTTCACAAGCGGCACTCAATGATAATACTGATAATCAGCTACTGCAGTGTGCATTGACTGGGTTAAGCCAAGTACAAGGGATCCGTGAAACTGTTCTTGCAAGCTTTATGAGTATCGAAGAAGAAAGCCATTCCATTGAACAAGTGAACTCCGCCTTTTCTAAATCTGAAACCGCGCTGCGTAAAATACTTGCGGGAATGGAGCAGCTTGGCGGCAATATGGACAGGATGACCACCAATATTTCAGGTCTATCACAGATGGCAGATAGCATTAATACGTTTGTTACCACGATTTCGAAAATCTCGGATCAAACTAACCTGTTAGCACTTAATGCAGCTATTGAAGCCGCCCGAGCAGGTGAAGCAGGCCGCGGCTTTTCGGTTGTAGCCGACGAGGTTCGCGCCCTGGCAACCAACACCAATGAATCCGCCAACGAAGTCTCCGATCTGGTCAAAAAAATCATCGATACGACCCACACAACTGTGAGTGCCGTGGAAGAAATCCAAGCGTCTAATATCACGCTATCTGATAGTATTGGACACCTAAACGATGAATACGAAGGGATTGTAAGTTGTTGTGACTCAATGAAAGACACCATTTTAGTCTCTACTACTCAAACCTTTATTCAGACAGTAAAGCTCGATCATGTCGTTTGGAAAGGAGACGTATATAACGTTATTATTGGTAATAGCCATAAGAACATCAGCGACTTTGCCGATCATACGATGTGCCGCTTAGGTAAGTGGTTTAGTGGCGATGGCGCTCAAAAATTTGGTAGTCACAACGCGTTCAAACGTCTAGAAGCTCCGCACAAAGAAGTGCATAGAGCTGGTGTAGAGGCAATGAAAAAGTTTAAAGCCGGCGATTCTCAAGGCGCAGTAAAACAGCTTAACCAAATGGAACATGCCAGCGTTGAAGTGATGGACTTACTCGACCAACTAGGGCATTGATAAAAAGCACTACAAAGCTTTTCAATTTACCCGCTTAACACGTAGACTGGCAGTCACCGATTGAAAGCGGGTAACTTTTCATGTAATCTTGAGTTGGTATGCATTATTCAAACACACAACTCTCCTCAATTAATGCAAGTAACGCTTCTTCAAACGTTTCATACTCATCAATTATTTCCCAGGTAACTCTATCTATGACAGCATAGAGTCGGGTGTTCAAATTGAAAACTACACGACTCATGTTTTCATCAGCATATGCAATAAATTGCTTCAGGGAGCACTCTTCATAAAATGATTCATTGGCTTCAATTATACCTGGAAGATAAATTGGACTTTCGAAGGTGTTTGTACCATACACGTTTAAACCATTTACAGAAAAACCATTTGAAATTTTTAATAATTCTATAAACTGGTCTGATATTTTCCCCTTAAAAATCTTAATGAGTTTTCTTGCAGCTTTATAAGTTGTTTCTCAGTTGCGGGAGGAAGTAAAAAACCTTCTTGGTATTTCGATTCTTCTATTTTGTTTTTCTGTTCGATCAAATTGATTAGTACGCTCATCATCATCTCACTTAGGATAAACCAAACCTTCGGGAATCTTTTTTCTGTTACCCACTCATTACTCATTTGTTTACCATTTTTAGTTTTACCTAAACGCGCCTTATTGTATTTGGCTTCGGTGATCACAAAATCAGGTGGTGGATTTGGGTGTAAATAGATCCCATCTATACCAGTTTCGCCGGGCTTAAAATTACCGTCGGTTTTACCTAATGGTGTATAGCCTTTTTCCGTCATTAATTGATGGGCATTGTACTCACCCGCAGCCGCTTTTCTATGGTTTAGTGATTTATGTTGCGTAAAGTCACTAGGCGTTTTGCGTGATGGCGGATTAACTTTGTTAACAGGGGCACCTTTGAGATCGTTTCCTTCTGGAGCTGAAAGCTCCGGCGCTTTAGATTTCTTCGGCACATTGGTAACGCCAACCTGTGGTAACTCCCCTTGATATTCATCCAGTGCTTTATTAACTCGCTGTCCGATTTCTTGGGCGGCTTGTTGCATATGCTGGTCGATTTTGGGGGTGACGTCGTCTAGGCGTTTTACCGTGGCTTGCATGCCTTCGATAGCGGCGTCTGGAAGCAGTAGGTCGTAGTGCCAACTGGTAGACATGTCATCAAGTGAATCGCGCAGGCCTTTGACGATGTTTTTTACTTCCGTGGCGGATTGTTTTCCTAGGTCTTGCCAGTTGATGTCTCTTAGGTATTTAACTGGGTCGCCTTTACCGAGCTTGCGTAAAACGGCAAGCGCAGCAGAGAGCGATTCTCCAGTATTTTTTAAGATAACCTTACCTACGCCTTTGACTGCTGAGCCCACTACTGGCACCAAACCAATACCCGTAAGGGTAAAGGCCAGCCAAGCGTCAGTGTCGTTGGCTTCATCATCGTCAGTCAGTAACATGACATTGGCGGTGATATCTCGTAAATCCATGACTTGGTCGATAATCGGTATCATGGAAATCAAGGTACCTACCACGATTTGTGACGTGGAGGGGTTTTGATTAAAGTCGCCTTGTAGTGTGCCCCATAACCAATCACCTGCTTGAGTTGCAATGCCATTGGCTTCTATCAGTGGTGCGGTATTGCCGCTGCGTACCATTTCAGCGGCTTGCGCTGGGGTGATTTGTCCATACAGTGGGTTTTTAGGGCGATTATCTTCTGGCAGGTAATCGCGTTTATCCTCACCATATTGCACGGTGTATTGACCGGGCGGGGCATTCTCGATTTTTGCTTTACCGCTGTCATCTAAGTTACCGGTCAGCGCTGTGCCGTTTGCAAATCGAATGGTATAAGGCGCGCCCATAATTGGGCTGCCATCTTGATAGGTATAAGACAACTCAATGGTACTGCTCATCATGGTGGCGACGCCATCGGCGGCCAGTGAGAGTCGAGCATTCTCAGAGAGGGCTTGAATTTGCGGTACACTCGGCATCGTGGCGCTTTGTTTACCACCAATATCTTGCTCCATGCTGCCGTCAAACACGGTCATGGCTTTGCCTTTTAAGGTCAGTAACTTGTCTGCAAAGATGTTGACGTTACCACTTGAGTCAATACTGATTTCACTGCCACCATTGGCAAGGGCGAGGTTGCCAGAGCCATTGCCTTTTACTGCGATATTGCCTTGACTTTGAATGATTTGACTTCCCGCTGGGGCGGTGATGGTAAGGTTATTGTCTGCCTTGAGGTTTATATCACTTTGGATAACACTGCGATGGCTGCGACCCGCCTTAAGGGTCAAATTTTGTTTGGCGCTGACGTCAATTTGATTGGCGGTGACGTCTAGGTTGGTTGCTGCATCAATAATCACCGACTTTTTACTCTCCAGTGCCAGTTGTTGTTTGGCGCTGGCAATAAAGGTTTTATTGGTGAGTAGTCGAATTGCGCTTTTAACACTGCCAAGTTGTATGTCTTTGGCCGCAAAAATATTCATCGCACCAAGTTGCGCAAGCCAGTGAATATAGGGCTGCTTTTTATCCCCATGTAAGACTAAGTACTGATTGCTCGCTAGGGTTTGCAACACAATATGCGGGGTATTTGGGGTGTCATCAAACATCAACAGGTTTTGGCCGCGAGAGCACAACACGTTTTGGGTGTTATTGGCGCTAGTAACAACCGACGGTTGGGTGTCGTTAAGGGCAAACCCTAACAAGTAACTTTGGTCAGGGTCGTTGTTCATGCAACCGATGAGCACATTACTGTCTGGCAGCAGTGGAAAGTGTAATCCTGTCGGTTGCTTTTGACCGCGACAGGCATATTGTGTGAGGCGCTTTACTGATACCATTAAGTAATGATTTGTGATCTAATTGTATTTATTTTCCAACTGACAAATAAACTTTGAATACTCATACTTCTGCCGAACTTTTCAAGTTCGCTAAATCAGAAAAAGACGCGCGTAAAAAGATCCGTTATTTAGCGGTAGCGCACTACCGTGATAACCACAATAAAACGCAAATTGCTGCCATGCTACATGTCAGCAGAAGAATGGTAAATGAGTGGGTGAAGCGCTACCTTAACGAGGGGCTCACTGGCCTTGACGCTAAAAAACCTATCGGTAAACGTTGTTATTTAAACGATGCGCAGCAGACACAACTGTTCCAATATATTGAAAAATACAGTCAAAATAGACAACGGTGGTAGGCTGACAGGGTATCGTATAAAGCAATACATTGAAGATGAATTTAACGTCTCTTACCACCCTAATGCGATTTATAAATTATTGGAAAAATTAGGCTTTAGCTGGATAACTAGCCGCTCTCGCCACCCGAAACAGTCCGAACAAGTTCAGCAGGACTTTAAAAAAACTGCAAACGGAATTGATCAAAACGATCCCGCTATTTATCAACCTGAATGACGTGGATATCTGGTTTCAAGACGAGGCCAGATTTGGTCAGCAAAACACCACGACACGCCTTTGGGCAAAAAAGGGAACCCGGCCTAGAGCAGTCAAACAACAACAGTTTGATTATGCTTATCTATAGCTGGATCAAAATAAATTGCGATAGTCCAAGTGCTTAGTAAACAGCTCTTCTATAGAGCAGCGAAACTTGCGCCTGATTGATTTCGCTTGTGCCCACTGCTTTTCAATAGGAAAGTGTTCTTTTTTTAGTCTCTCTGGACTGCATCAAGATACTAAGTGCCCATTATGTGCGTTAGCGTATCGTCAACGTGAGCAAAAAGGTACACAACGAAAACTTATAGCTGACGAGCAAAACGGACAGATAAACCAACGATCCAAACCGCACAAAATGCTATGGCAGGCACAAGACTGGGGGAAGTATTTAAAGTGACTTTGCGTACGTTTGGCCGCCTACGCACTTTCCGCCCTCAAGTGGATCAAACCATTACCAATGCTTCGCCCCGCCACCTTTACTATTTCAACGTTATGTTTAGTAAGGGGAGCAATTACACTGCCGCTAGCCATTGTTTTCCCTGAAAAAGCCACCAGTTTTGCAATGCTGGCTGGAGGAATTTGGTTTTTGGCTGGTGTATTTTGTCTAGTTGGTTTTAAACTAATAAAAGAGCCAATTGCTACAAGATAATAGCCGGATTTGATAAACTCCTCCTTTTACTGATTTAGACTGTTACATGATACTCGATAAAAACTGGCGTATTCTTACCGTAGGTGACGGCGATTTAAGCTTCTCATATTCATTAGCAAAACATTTTGCACCAGCCCATCTTACTGCCAGTGTTTACGACAGTGAAAGTGAACTTAAGCATAAATATCAAGATAATGCTTTTGATAAGCTGCATGATTTAGGGGTTACTGTAGTGACTCAATTTGATGTCACTGAGGCGCATTGTTGGCAAAAAGTGCCGCCGCATGCCTTTGATGCGGTTATTTTTCAATTTCCTCTCATTCCTGCATTTGATTCATTTGAAAGCTTCCAAAACCAAACCTTGAGCGTTAACAGCCTCAATCGGAAATTGCTGCGAGAATTCTTAATAAACGCAGCGGCATATGCACTTGACCCTGACGGCGTTCAACTCGGGGTCATTACCTCAAAGGACGTAAAGCCCTATATTGAGTGGAATCTAGAAGGCAGCCTGATCAACGGACTTGAACAATATTACCTCGGCCAATCTCGGTTTGAGATTTCACAGTTCCCAGAGTATCAAATTCGTAATGTCGACCGTGATAAACACGTAAAAGACACCAGCGGTATTAGCTATTACTGGTCTGTTAACCCAGCTCACGCCATCAAAGAAAAGCTCAAAGTACCTGATTATTTGGGCGATAATTACTGTACTATTTGTAGAGCTGGCCCTTTTATCAATGACAGCGATAAGCTCGCACACTTTAGCTCAAAAAAGCATAAAAATATGCAAAGACATGAAAGTGCGTGGCTTAACTACCTGAGTACACAATCAAAATTGGAACGATAATAAAAAGAAAACATTGAAAATTAAAAGTAAATAAATCAACAAATAACCATTTCAAAAACCAAGAAAGGCATAAAATATACAAAAGTAATTGAGCCATTATTTAGACATGATTAGACTAGCCTTATATCGCCATTTTTAAGCTTGTTATTTATCTTATTGGGGTCTCAATGCCACTACTTAGCCGCGACTTTGTCATTGCGATTTTATGCCTACTTTGCGCTATGGTCACCATTCAATCCGGTGCCTCTATTGCCAAGCAGTTATTTCCGTTTGTTGGGCCTGAGGGTACCACAGCATATCGCCTTGGATTTTCAGCTCTTATTTTATGCTTGGTGTTCAAACCTTGGCGTCATATACCGACAAACTGGCGACCACTCATCGTTTATGGCCTATGCTTGGGCGGCATGAATATCACCTTTTACTATGCCATTGAGCGTATCCCTATTGGCATTGGTGTGGCATTAGAGTTTACCGGGCCGCTCGCCGTAGCACTGTTTTCATCTAAACGGAAACGAGATTATTTGTGGGTTGCATTTGCTATTTTGGGGATCTTGCTATTGTTACCAGATCTTGGCGATGTCAATGGTTTAGACCCAGTCGGTGTTGCTTTGGCCTTGGTTGCTGGCGCTTGTTGGGCTGGATATATTCTCTACGGTAAGCGCTCAGGCAATGAAAGCTCCGGCGGGGTGACTGTGGCAATTGGCATGTCGGTTGCAGCCCTTGCTATCGTGCCGTTTGGCGTGGTGTCTCAAGGTGCAGCCCTACTTGATTGGTCACTGATCCCATTAGGTATCGCGATTGGTTTATTATCCAGCGCCCTGCCTTATAGCCTAGAAATGGTAGCGCTTCGAAAAATGCCCGCACAAGGATTTAGCATTTTAATGAGCGTTGAACCTGCGGTTGCAGCGTTGGCTGGCTTTTTAATTCTTGGAGAGTTATTAACTGTTTGGCAATGGCTTGCCATTTTTATGGTAATTACCGCTTCAGTCGGCAGTTCGGTGTCCAGTAAAGAGTAGATAACTTAAGCTTCGTCTAATTGAATAGGTTAAATAGAAGGAGTAGATCTACTACTTCCCCCTATCGTATCGATTTATTGCTAGTTAACTGTCGCTTCAGTTGTTGCCGGTATCATTTCATCTGTTGATACGTCTTCAGGCACAGCTTCCTCCTCCTCGGGGAACAGGTATTTGTCAAGCCACTGCTCTTGCTCCCAAAGTACATGTAAAATACTTTCTCGCGCTTTATAGCCATGGCCTTCTTCTGGCAACATGACTAACCTTGCATTGCCACCTAAGCCATTCATTGCAGCAAACATACGTTTAGACTGCATAGGGAAAGTGCCTGAGTTTGGATCTTCCTCTCCATGGATCATCAATATAGGTTCGTTGATTTTTTCCGCATGAAAGAAAGGCGACATATTGGCATAGACATCTTGTGCTTCCCAGAAGTTACGCGGCTCCCCCTGAAAACCAAATGGAGTCAATGTGCGATTATAGGCCCCACTTCGCGCGATGCCTGTGGCAAACAAATCACTGTGGGCGAGTAAGTTAGCCACCATAAATGCTCCATAAGAATGCCCTGCAATCGCTATGCGCTTGGGATCTGCGATACCTTTTTCTACCAAGGTATCAACAGCAGCCTTTGCACTCGCAACCAGTTGCTGCCTAAAGGTATCATTTGGTTGCGTGTCACCAGCACCAACAATCGGCATCGTCGGATCATCAAAAACAGCAATACCTTTTGCTAAATACGGCATTGGTCCCCAATAACCAATGTATGGGAATTGATAAGGCGACTCACGCACCTGCGAGGCAACGGCTTTGTCTTTAAACTCGAGTGGGTAAGCCCACATCAACACAGGTATGCGGCCTTTTGATGGGTCATAATCTGTAGGAAGATAAAGATTACCCGATAACTCAACGCCATCATCACGTTTGTACTTGATTTGCTCTTTTACTACGCCTTTAAATGCAGGATAGGGATGCACAAACTTGGTTAGCTGCTCCAATGTATCAAATTGTAAGTCTCGGACAAAAAAGTTAGGTTGCTCTTGGCGTGACTCACGCACAGTAATAAAGCGCATGCCTTCGTCATCTAACATAGCACGCACTCTTTCATAATAAGGTTCACTAGACTGCCAAATACGAGTTGAAGTATTGGTTTTTACGTCAAAACGATCTAAGAAAGGAATGTTGCCTTTCTCAGATGCACCGTTGCCCGTTAAAAACAAATACCTGCCTCCAACTAACTTCAATACTCTTGAACCTAAATCGCTATTTTCATATACAAAGTTGCCAGGATCTTTGTATGCATCATTATAGCTACGCTCTGAAAACACCACGCGATTTTGATCTGGATTACGCGGAGAAAATACAGAGGAACGGACACTGCGATCGGCAAAGCGCCATTCATTCAAAATCGCAACATTATTATCTGCCCATTCAATACTCGAAAAACGACGCTCTACTTTTGCAAAAAGCTCAGGCTCCTTTTTGAATGGCGAGCTAATTGTGTAAAGGTGGTCATGATAGTCAACCTTCGCACTCATATCTCCACCATCTTGCGCCTCGGCCCATATTAGCGTCGCGCCATGGTCGTCACGCCATTGGATCTTGCGAGGACCTTCTCTAACGCTATCAAAGCCGGCGGGTAATGCGTCAGCCAGGGGCTGCCTTGCCACTTCAAATAATGGATAACCCCGCATTCCCCACACTTGCCATACCGCAGGAAAACGGCTGTACGGCACTTGGAATGAGAAAGGATCTGCCATCATACCGACCACTAGATTTGTGGAGTCTGGCGAAACCGAGAAATGCTTAAGATACGTTGGATTACCAATTTGCTGCGCATTAGCATTAAGATTTAGCTTAATTAGCTGCCCCTCAGAATAGAACTTAAATAGCTGAATATCATAAGGACTAGACAACAAATTCTGATAAGTGCGTGTTGATGCTTTCTTGCCAGATGTGGTTTGTACTATTGGCGTTAGACTGGATTTATCTTTTGCGCTTGGTTGTTTGCCATGATTAATTGCTATATTCGCGATAATCGCGGTGCTATCTGGTAGCCATTGGTATGGAGTAGCAGTCACCACCCCATTTAATGTTGATTGGGTAAGCTGCTTAAGATTGCGCTGCTCAATATCATAAGCCCAAAGCGTAGCACTATTTTCTTGTTCAAGAATAAACGCAAGGTAACGGCTATCAGCACTCCAACTGGGAGACTTGACCTTGCCTTTTGGTAGACCGGTCACCTTAACTAAGGCACCTGTAGCTACATGTTTAAACTCAATGGAGCTGTATTGGCGGCTAGATGTTCTCATAAACGTTTGTGGGTTGAACTTTATCCCAGCAAGCGCCTGCTCAGGCTGCCCTAGCTCCTCAAGCGTGAGTACTCTATTGCGCTGTAACAAGGCCAACCAATTGCCGTTCGCACTCAACTTAGAGGTTGGGATCAATGGTGCATCGACAAGCTTTGCCAGCTCTGGAGAAGGTGTCATGTAGCCTTGCTCTTGTGCACATACCGTATATGATACGATTGTCATTAATATGATAAATGTGATTTGTTTTAATAATTTCACTGTATTTACCTATCTTCGGCGTTTAGCGGGTGATCATATAACGATTATCGGGAAATGTGCAGAGATTTGCGATTTAATGCGATGAAAACTTGATGTACACTTAAACACTTAACCAGCCATAATTGATACGAATTAGCATGAACAACGATAAAAAACTCGCTAAGGTTACCATTTTCGATGTTGCCGAAGAGGCAAAAGTTTCTAAATCAACAGTATCCCTTGTCCTGACCCATAGTGATAAAGTCAGCGACAAAAGCAAAGAGAAAGTATTAAAAGCCATCGAAAAGCTGGGCTACGTCTATAATCGCGACGCAGCAGCGTTACGTAGTAAAAAGTCTAATCTTGTTGCGGTTGTTATCAACGACTTAACTAACCCCTATTCAGCACAGCTTGCTGTTGGATTAGAAAAACATATTTACGCGTTAGGTATGGTACCAATGTTGGTTAATACTGGCGAAGACTTTAATCGCCAACGCCAAGTGGTTAACACACTTAAAGAATATAACGTTTGTGCCTTTGTCATGGTGCCCGCACCAAGTACCCCACGAGAGTGGCTGGACCAATTGGCTGACTCTGGATTTCCAGTTATTACCATTATGCGTGAAGTAGCCTTTGCGAAAGCTCCCTGTATTCTACCTGATAATAAAAAAGGGACTCACCTAGCAACGACTCACCTCATCGAGCAGGGAATAAAGAATATTGCCTTTCTCGGTGGTACCCCTGAAATTTCAGATTACCATGAGCGACTGTCTGGATTTCAAAGCGCCCTAAAGCTCAATGGATTAAATGAAGATCAACCTGCAATCGCCGCCCCAACAAATCGTCAAGGGGGGCGAGAAGCGTTTAATACCCTCATCGCCAACCATAAAGAGATAAAAGCTATCGTTTGCTTTAGTGACGTCATTGCATACGGTGCAATTGAAGCCATGCGCGATCACGGACTGGTACCCGGTGAAGACATCAAAGTTGTCGGTTTTGATGACTTGCAAGACTCCCAGCTCATGAAGCCCGCATTAACGAGTGTCAGAATTGATGCAGACGACATCGGTAAGCGGACATGCCATACGTTGTCTGAAATTTTAAATAAGTCACAACCTGCCGTTAGAACCTTAGTGGATGTTTCATTACAGATCAGAGAATCATCGTAACTCCTAGAGCCACTTCATCGCTTAACAAGAAACGTAGCGTTAAGACCTGTTTATAAAAAATGCAAATATTTGCGGCCAAAACTATAGACATTACTGAGAATCTGGATAGAATTCGCACCAATCTTGGCCGCCAAATTTACCTATGCAAATAGCCGGTTGCGAATATCAAATTTGTGTACAAAAACATAACTGAAATCTAAATGATATGTACATTACTAGCAGCGCGTATCCATGATGAACTCAGTTTGATTTTTTTAATTTCAAACACCATACTTTTTAACATTTTCGCCAATTCGCTTCATTCAGTGGAATTGGTATTACATATTTAAGGCTCTCTTTCGTTGAATAACGCAACCTTTACAGAGAAACGCCGCTTTATTGTGAAGTTAGGCAAAATGCTTCACAAATACGGTACCCCTGCCTATCGACTCGAAGCACACTTAATGGAAATAGCCACTCACTTAGGGTTGAAGTCTTCCTTTGTCATGTCTCCGACGTCTGTCACTTTTGTGATTTGGACCGAAGGTCATGAAGAAGAATATACCCATGTGGCGCGTGTTGATCCCGGCGACCACGATTTAGGTTCATTGGCAGATACGGATGATGTCGCAACGCGCGTGTTATCTGGTGAACTGTCAATCCAAGAAGCCGAACAATGCCTCGAAGCCATTTTGCACGCAAAACCCCCGTATAATAAGCTAATGACTGGCCTCGCATTTGCAACATCAAGTGGCGCGTTTGCAATGCTGATGGGAACTAGCTGGAATGATGTCTGGTGGTCAGCACTAATATCACTTGTGGTCTATTTATTTGTGCTTTGGGCTAGCATTTCCAAACGTGTAACCCATATGCTTGAGCCTTTGGTCGCTATCGTATCAGCGGTTGCGGCTTGCGCAGTGTCTGTATACATTGACCCGCAGATCAATATCCGTTTAGTGGTGCTTTCAGCGATTATCGTGTTTATACCAGGTTTGGCGTTGGCACTTGGGTTCGCTGAACTCTCAGCTCGGCACTTAGTGTCAGGCACCGCAAGGGTGATGGACTCTATTATGCTGCTATTTAAACTCTACTTCGGTGCGTTTTTGGGGATCAGTTTAGGGTTTGCGTTTTTTGGTCAAGTTGACTTTTTACAGCCATCACCACTACCACGCTGGACTGCTTGGCTTGCAGTACTGTTACTCTGTAGCAGCCTTGTTGTTATCTTTAGAACAAAATTACGCCATGCAAGTTGGTCGCTCGCATCAGGTTTTATCGCTTACGCGGCAAGTATCAGCTCTGCGGTTTACTTTGACTATGCACTCGGTACTTTTGTGGGCGCGTTTGCAGTGGGTGTCTTTAGTAATATCTTTAACCGTGTGGTGAATGCCCCTGCGTCCATTGTTGCAATGCAAGGCTTGATTGTTCTGGTTCCTGGTTCTAAAACCTATATTGGACTTAATTCACTGATTGAAGGCCAGAGCTTTGTTCATGCGGATCACATTGGCCAACAAACCTTCTTAATATTTATGTCTCTTATCGCTGGCCTTATCTTCTCAAACGTTGTGCTGCCACCTAAAAAGAGCTTATAACGCGCCAAAAGAACTGGAAAGGCGACTTTCCAGTTCTTTGTAGTTGTGAATGTTAACAAAAAACTAAGTAAATCCACTCCAGTAAACTTAACTTAAACTACAAAGTTTCCAATAAGAAAAATTTTATATCCATATATTTCAATAAAATAAAAATTATTAAAGTAAAAAACCGTTAAATTCATAACTATTCATTTCAATTCAAGATTTAACAAACCCCGCTGGTGTTTAATCTTTCTCGAGATCAATCTCTCAATCACAAGTAATACCAATTACCTTAATTAAGTGGTCTATTTTGAGGCGAGAAAACCTTGTCGATAACCAGGCAAAAATTTTGCTATTTAGTTGTTCTAAATAAGAAATTTTTAACGCCGTTAGCGTCAGATTTACTTCTTCAAATTGAGCAAGTATTAAGGCTGTTTGGTACAAGTACTCAAGGGGAATTTATGTTTCGCAATAATAAGAAAAAACTGGCTGTACTAATCAGCCAATCTTTGCTCGGCTCGGTACTTTTTGCACCGGGTCTAGCGCTCGCTGAAGAAAACAACAATCAAGAAGCAGCTAAAAATGGTGAAGTTGAAGTTATTCAAGTGAGAGGGATCCGTGGCAGCGTTGTTCAATCACTCAATACAAAAAGATACTCAGACGCCATTGTCGATGCAGTAACCGCCGAGGACATTGGCAAATTTCCAGATCAAAACGTTGCCGAATCACTACAACGCATTACCGGTGTTTCAATCACGCGTAGTTTTGGTGAAGGTGAACGCGTTAGCATTCGAGGCACAGGTGAAAGCCAAAACCGGACCTTATTGAATGGACAAGCCGTTGGCTCAGCGGATTGGTGGACTAATTCAGCGGCGAGCCGTGGGTTTAACTATACAATGTTACCCTCTGAAATCATTTCTGGGCTTGAAGTTTACAAATCACCAGAAGCCGATATTGACGAAGGTTCTATTGGTGGAACCGTGATTGTTAGAACACGTAAGCCGCTTGATTTAGAGGCAAATAAAATTGCAGGTTCAATTATCGCACAGCACAGCGAAGTGTCAGGTGAAACCGATCCGCAACTTTCCGCTATGTACAACTTTAAGACCGATGATGAATCTTTTGGCGCCTTAATTTCTGTCGTGCGCCAAGAACGTAACTTGCGTCGTGATGGTATTGAAGCATGGTCTTGGACCTATCGTGATATCACACTTGAAGATGGTACCGTCGTCGACAATGTCTACAGCCCTGGCGGTGGCGGCTCAGCAATGTTCTCACAGCAGCGCGTGCGCACGGGGATAAACCTCGCCCTGCAATATCGTCCAAGTGAAAATATGGACATTGTATTTAATGCGTTAGACTCTACGCTTGAAGCCGATAATGAAAACCAAAACTTCCTTTGGTTACCTGGTTACGGCGGCTCACAATACACTGACATTACGGTTATCGACCATCCTGTGGTTGGAAAGATGGCCGTGGGCGGTACACTTGGCTTATCGCCAGATGGTAATAACATTCTGGATGAGACCAAAGTGCGTAACTCTGAGCTCAAAACCAAATCGTACGACTTAAAAGTCGAACATCAAGGCCAACTTTGGGAATCTTCGTATCACTTAGGTTACACCGAAGGTTCGGGTGGGTCACAAGCGGATCGCTCCGTTGGTTGGGAAGGCAACTATGTTCACAGCTTTGATGCGTCACAAGAGGAAGACGTAAAGACCAGTTATGCCGCCGATCCAAACGATGGTAATAAATGGAATTTAGGCTTTTTACGCTATGACAGCAATGATGCGAAAGATGATGAAACTTACTTTCAAGCTGATTTTAAGCGCCCAATTGATGTTGCTATCTTCAGTCAGATAAAAGTCGGCTTTAAATATCGCGATCACAGTCGTTTTAATACCAAACACACAACGGACAATCGTACCGACTTAAACTGGAGTCTGGCAGATTACTCCAAAGCTATGCCATCTGATTACCTATCAGGCATAGGCTCATCAGGCACCACACGCAGCTATGCGATTACTGATTCAGACAAAATACGTCAAGAAGGTGATGCGCTGGGTTGGAATTACCGAGTATTGAAGGCCAGTACTTTCGATATCAATGAAAAAATTACCGCAGGCTACATTAAAGCGAATCTGGATGCGGATGGTCTACGCGGTAATTTAGGTGTAAGACTTGTAAATACCAAACAAACCTCATCCGCGTTTGCCGGTGAGTCAGGTGCTGAGATATGGACTACGGAAGAAAAGGACTACTTCGACATTCTTCCAAGCATTAACTTGGCAATTGACTTAGATGACGATTTATTAATGCGTTTTTCTGCGGCACGAGTTATGTCTCGCCCAGATTACGCCGATATGACCGCATCAACTTCATACAACCTAGAAACACAAACCGGCACTGGCGGTAACCCTGACATCGACCCATATCGAGCGACGCAGTTTGATACCGGTATCGAGTGGTACTTTAGCGACGCAGGTCTATTCTCTGCAGTATTTTTCTACAAAGATATTCAGTCGTTTATTGAGAGCCAACCAGCCCTTGAGACTCACGAAGGTAGAGAAGTACTGATCAGCCGTCCTGTTAATGGTAAGGCTGGCCGTATTCAAGGCCTAGAGGTCGGTTATCAACAAGAGCTATATGAAGGTTTTGGCGTAGCTGCCAACTATACCTATGTAGATGGTGAAGCCAAAGACGATGAAGGTAACGATATCACTATCCCAGGCAACTCTGAGCATACTGTTAACTTGAGTTCTTATTATGAAAACGAATTCATTAGTGCCCGTATCTCATACAACTTCAGAACAGGGTATGATACAGGTCGAGACTGGCCAGGATACATTGACGATTATGGTCAAGTAGATGCCAACCTTACCTATAACTACAATGAGAATGTGGCATTTATTCTTGAGGCCATCAACTTAACGGATGAACATACATTTAGCTATCAGGAAAAGGGAGTTGAGCAAGCACTAACGGGTGTCTATGCCGATGGAAGGCGCTTTAGCGCGGGGCTTAGATTTAACTTCTAACCCCGAATAATGAATGATGAATGAAACTTTTACCGCTAAATCTGGTCTTATTAGTCGTAAAGAAAATAGTTTCACGACTCGAATTAAGTCGCTTCTAAGCTAACACAGGTGCGACTTAGTAAACTCCCTGCCCGGAGTTCCAAAAAGCTGATAGCGTTTGCTATCAGCTTTATTATTTAAATTTCCCTTATATTGTGGTTATATAGCCTATTCAAAATGACCACAGCAACCCCAAAGAGCAGTCCGAGGATGAGTAATCAATAAAATGCGCAACAATCTCATTTCTGGGCTTATTTTTTCATTTTTTCTGAGCATGAGCTGGCTGACAAAAGCCGATCTTTATGATGCAACCCTCGCTTATCAGAATGAAGAATTCGCTCTTGCATTTTCCGAATTCAACCGCTTAGCTCAATTAGGTAATGCAGACGCCATGTATAATCTTGGGGTGATGCATTTGTACGGTCAAGGTACCGAACAAAGCGCCGCAAATGCCTTTGCTTGGTTTTCACTGGCTAAGGAATTCGGTATTGCTGAAGCCTTTCAAACTGCGCAACTCGTTTTACAGCAGTCCGATGACCACAGCGGCCTAAAAGACTTCCTAAAACTTCAAAAGAATCGTTTGGCAAACACCTACTTACTTGATTCAACGCTTGCCCGGCTCAAACAACCCAATATCGTTTCGACGCCGAGTAAAACTCACGATGTATTACCTGATTACCCTGATGAGGCGGTAAGGCAAGGGATTGAGGGCTGGGTTTGGTTAGAGTTTGATATCGACCAAAGCGGCAAGGCAACCAATATTGAGGTCGTAGATAGCTACCCGAAGCATATATTCACCGCAAGCCTGCTCAATGCAGTAGAGAAGTGGCGTTATAGCGGCCCAAAACAAGCACACACGTTGGTTTACCATTTTGCGACATACAAAGGCGAGCAATATCGCGAAACCTTAGCCATTCAAAAGAAGGCCTACGAAAAACAGCTAAAGCAGAATATCGATGCGGCAGAGCGTGGGGTGGCGCAGGTACAATACTATATTGCTAACTGGTTGAGTATGAGAGATTACAACGCGTATCAGCTGCTGCGCTACCACTGGCGCTCTGAAGAACCAGTAAATGAGCTCTATCTAGCAGCAGCCAAAAATGGCTTAGACTTGGCACAATATCGTCTAGCCACTCAGCTTATCAATGTGGGAGAGCATCGACTTGGTGTACTTTGGCTAGAACACGCAGCACAAACCATGGATATCGCAAAATATCGTTTAGCAAGAGCACTACTCACAAACAGTGAACAACAGGATGTTCCACGTGCCCTACAAGTGCTTACCGAGGCCTCGAATAACGGCCATTTGCGCTCCACACTTTTATTAGCAAACACTTATTTATCTCGTCTCAACGATAAAACTCAGGCCAAGACTTGGCTGCATCATGGTCTCACCATCGATCCCGAACACCCAGAACTGCTGCTACTGTTCGCCAAGCTTACAGATAATCAGTCACAAGCCAAAAAGCTTGCCTCACAAGCATTGAAGTCGGCATCACAGCGCAATTGGAGTAGTAAATCAATACGCTTATTCCAGCAGAAATTGGCTAACTAACTTTATTTAGCCTCAGATTATTTAAGAAAAACATGCCGGATATGGTGACAGTTTGAAGGAGAAAGCTGCACCCAATGCGAAATATCACACGCTAATTCTACATAACCGGCAGTCACTATATTTTCAAGATTCAACTCAGTTAGCCAATTTACGAGTGATAGTAAAGCGGGGTTGTGCGCCACCAACAAGACATCGTTTGCTTCATCCGGCAATCTATATAGCGCTTGCTGTAGAGTCTGCATTTCAAAGGTATAAAGCGCCTTGTTTATTGTAACTTCTCGAGAACCACAGCATGCCTTAGCGATAATATCTGCGGTTTGTAGAGCTCGTTTAGCATGGCTTGAATGAATTTGAGTTGCAGGTAATTCCCCCAGCATCTTGGCAAGTAAACTACAGCGCTTATGCCCTTTGGCTTTTAATGGCCGATTGACATCCTCGACCGCAAGGTCTTTCCAACTAGACTTGGCGTGTCTAAGCAGTCTTAATATTTTCATCTGTTACCGTACTCAAGTAATACTATGTCACTTTCATAGTTGTTGATCCGATTGAATATCACCTGACTGCCATCAAAGCTTGCCAGTACCTGTAATTCGGTAAACCCCGCGTAAAGATGTAATCCTATTGATTGAATCTCTTCAGCCTTGTTTTCATCACTTAAATAGCGATAGAGCACCAATTGGTGCCCTCTTTTCAGTACAAAGTAAATCCCGTCTCGGTATACTGCAGGTTGGTAAAGAGACAAAGACCCACGCAACTGCTCCACATCAAATGTCTCAGCGAGTACAGTGATTAGATATTCCCTGACTTGCTCTTTATACCCCACAAAGCTGGGGTTCTTCTGAATAAGGGGTAAATCAGGCAATTGGACCACCAAAGGTTGTTGCTCACTGCGCCCTTGAGATACCGTGAATTGCCAAGCCTGCCATTTTGCTTCCATAGAGAGCTTTGCTCGATAATACAGGTTT
The DNA here is from genome assembly GCF_002208135.1 of Pseudoalteromonas piscicida. NCBI lineage: Bacteria > Pseudomonadati > Pseudomonadota > Gammaproteobacteria > Alteromonadales > Pseudoalteromonadaceae > Pseudoalteromonas > Pseudoalteromonas piscicida. The sequence continues at coordinate 1,072,298 of NZ_CP021647.1, read as the reverse complement.
CTACCATCCTGTGACCAACGCAAGTCAGAAATTTCAGCAAAGTTATCAACTACTTTTTTAACTTCTTTAGTAAAAGAGCTTATTAAATACACTTTGTGCGACTTAGATAATACGGCGAGATATTCGTTATTAGGCGACAGCAATAGCAGAATCGGCACTTCCCCCAGCGGCATAGTACCAAGCAAACTCGACGTTGGCCGAAAAGCATGTTTATGCCACAACTCAAATTGTGGCGCATCATTATTTTTGGCTGTCACCGAAGCATACACAAAATGTGCACCGTCTTCGGACAAAGCGGCAAGTAGGTCCATTCTTGCGGGCGACGTTAACTGCTTTTGCTGTGCCTCACCTCGTGCGTCCGGAGCAAGCTGATAAAAGTTAATTTCAGCCACGCCCTCAGTGTGCGCAGAAGCACGTAATTGCGTGTTGACATCAATCTCAGATATCGCGCCAAACCCGGAATATAACACTTGCTGCTCACGGCCTTTAAGCACACTCAAGTTGTGTTTGGCAATAATGACCGTATCGTCCTGATAACCGTGACTCAATGCCGAAAAAGACTGCTTGGAGAGCGAGGTCGCTTGGCTTTCAAGCTCCCCAAGTTGACCCAGATTAAGTCGGTAAACGCCCTGCTCTTTTATCTGATACAACAGTGTTTGTTGATTAACTTGGTAATGTGTTACATCGCGAATTGGCAACGCCGTGGTGTTGAGCACCTTAGGATGATTATCAGCAAAAGTGACCTCTGCAGATTGCAAATACGTGCCTGCTTTATCCCAAGACTTAGTAATAAAATGACCCGTTTGATATTCAAGCCAAGGTGCCGAGTCTTGTGCGCTATTACAGCTGCCAAGCACGCTATCGCGCGCCAGTCGCCACATTTCTATAGGGCCTTTTACATGTAGCGCTCGCACTTCACAGGAAACCGGATCAGAGCGCGAATAAATCAGCCAATTACCATCTAAAGACCAACTTGCCGACTCTTCACTATAACCGCTGCTTTTTATCGTATGGGTTGTCTTTGTCTCAAGATCATAGACCGCCAAATCAAACTGATCAGCTCCCTCGGCTAGATAGCTGTAGACTAAATACTTACCATTTGGAGAAAAGCGCACAAAGACTTCAGCGCCAGGTGTAGAAGTGATCCGAGTTGCTGAAACTGACTGTTGTTGCAATTCACTTTGCCACCGCTCAGCGATAAAAACACCAAGCAAAGTCACCACAAGACCCACAAAAAAACCGAGCAAGGCAAATTGCGCGCCGCGACCACGAGATAGCTCCTCCACTTGCTCAAGTAACGTTGGGGCTTTTTCGATTTGTGCAATACATTGATACCCTAGGCGTGGTACCGTTTTAATTATTTTTGGGTCGTTTGAACTGTCACCAAGCAACTTACGTAGTTGAACCACCAGCTGACTAACAGAGTTATCACTGACGATAGTCCCTGGCCATACGATATCTAAGATGGCGTCTCTGGTAACAACCTGTCCCTTGTTTGCAATCAATAGACGCAATAATGCCGCATGTTTCGCTTCGATGCTTCTCCAAGAACCGTCAACACACACAGATAAATTGCTCAGGTCGACAAGTATCTCATTGATTAAAAAACGTTTATCTAAGTTTTCAACCATCAACTACTAAAAATTTGTAAAACTATGGTTAGGCTCGTAATAAAAGCGTATTATGGGTATCAACTAAAGGTAACTTACTCGTATTATAAGTTGAGCACAATGTCAGAATTTCTCATCCGAACAGTTTCTTGTAGCGCATTCTTTATTACAGCTGCAAGTTATGCCGTTGAGCAAAATCAGACAGCTGAAAATGCCATAGAACGCATCGAAATCCGTGCCTTTCATGACAGCGTTGTCAAGTCTCTCAGTAATAAACGCCACAATCAACAAATTTCAGATACGATCAGTGCTGAAGACATAGGTAAGTTTCCAGATAAAAACGTCGCAGAGGCGCTGCAACGGATCACCGGTATCTCACTTTCTCGAGCACAAGGAGAAGGTGAGCGGATCGGTGTGCGAGGTACAACTCCCGAGCAAAATAGAACCTATTTGAATGGCCAATATCTCGCCTCGGCGGACTGGTGGATCTCAAGTCAACCAAGCCGTGGCTTTAATTTTACTTTATTACCCAGTGAAATCGTCTCTAGCCTCGAGGTGTTCAAAACACCACAAGCTATGCAGGATGAAGGTTCGTTAGGTGGTGCAATCAATATAAAAACCCGCGACCCCCTGCTTACGCCTTCAGGCTATGGCGTTGTAACGGCCCAGTTCCAATACAGTGACTTGAGCGATAAACTCGACCCACAATTATCTGCAATTTATAACTACCATAGCGAAAGTGGCGACTATGCTGTGCTTTTTACCGCAACACGACGAGATCGCAGCCTCAGACGCGACGGCCTAGAATCGTGGGGATGGCACGATAGGACGTTATACCAAGGTGATGATGATACTTGGTATGCTACCCAGCAGACCCCACAAGATAAAAGCCAAACGTTGTGGTTTCCTGGTGGTGGAGGCTCCGCGATTTTTCAGCAACAAAGAGAATTGCAGGCTTATACAGTCAATGCCGCGTTCCAACTTTCCCCACGGCTTAGGTTAAATAGTCACTTACTTTATTCTCATCTAAACGCAGACAACAACAATCAAAACTTTCTCTGGCAAAGTGCAAAGTCTATCGATCTAGGCGGCGGGGTAACCGATTTACGAGTACAAGAGGGTACTTTGGTGAGCGCCCATTATTTACCCACACCGGCGCCGTTCAATACCAGCATGGAAGCCATTTGGCGAGATTCGCAGATCAGCACCAAAAGTGCCCATCTAGACTTGGTATATGATGGCATTTATTGGTCGAGCCAGTTTCAAGTGGGTCTGAGCCACGGCTCAGGCGGCACCAAAGAAGACGTCACGTCACAGTTTTCTGCTAATACCCGTTTTCATGTTGATACTTCTATGCGAAAGAATATCGTCGCAAGTTATGGGATTTCACCGTTAGATGCAGCGAGTTGGTTTATCACCGAAGCTCGAAATGACAGCCAAGATGGCAAGGATAAATCATACTTCGCGCAAGCCGACTTTGCCTACGATATCGACTTTAAACAGGTCGACACGATTAAATTTGGCGTAAAACTCAAGGACCATCAACGAAACTTTTTGCGCCACCGTTCAATAGATGGAGGGCTTGATGGTCTAGCCGGTGAGCTTGACACTACTCTGGCCGCCTATCCTGGCACTTTTGTGGATGGTTATTTGCGCGGTGTAGGCAATGCAAATACGTTAAAAAACTACAGTTATGCCGATATTGCGCTGCTCGCTAAAGACTTTGATACGCTCAATTTTGAACAAGAGATAGAAAAAGCCAGTCGTTTTAATATTACAGAAAAAACCGCCGCCGCTTACGGTCAAATGCAACTCGCAGGTGAGTCCTATGCTGCCAACCTTGGGGTCCGGGTCGTCAAAACCTTTCAAGACTCTGGCGCATTTAAACGTGTCGCCTCTCCCATCGAAGCGCCCGACAGCTATATTTGGCATGAAGAGTCTCGGGATTACATCGATATTCTACCCAGCGCTAATATCAAGTTTGATCTAAGCGAGAGTCTGGTTGGCCGTTTTTCTGTTGCACGCGTCATGTCGCGAGCGCAATTTCATCACCTTATGCCTTCTACAAATTACAACGTGACTCAAGCTCAAGGACAAGGTGGCAACGCCAGCCTAGATCCATATAGAGCGGCGCAGTTTGATGCCAGCCTTGAGTGGTACTTTGATGATGCAGGACTCGCCTCAATCGCCTTATTTAACAAAGATGTAGAGTCTTTTATTGAATTTGAGCGAAAACTTGAGCGTCATGAAGGCATTTTGATGTCTATCGATAGGCCCAGTAATGGTGCTGGCGGCAGTATCCGTGGTGTTGAACTCAGTTACCAACAGACACTAGCGTACGGTTTTGGGTTAATCGCCAATTACACCTACGTTGATGGGGAACGTGATAACATTGACGTTGGCTTACAGGACAAAGTACCGGGCACCTCAAAACACAGCGCTAACCTCACCGCGTACTACGAAAACCACCAATTTAGCGCACGGCTTAGCTATAATTATCGAACCCAGTTTGCCACCGGTGTAGGCGAGACCATGATGGATAATTACGGCCAATTAGACGGCAGCCTCACGGTTAAATTAAGTGATAACCTCGATGCACAATTTGAGTTTATTAATTTAACCGACGAACAAATCTATACCTATGATCGCAACGAGTACGCACCAACAGGGGTATATGTGAATGGTCGACGCTACTACGCGGGGCTAAGATACCAATTCTGATTTGCACGATAATTGCGCCTGTACAAATCCTAAAAATAGGTCCAGCTTTGCAGAGTGCTCTCGTTTCACTTTATATATTGCATGCAAAGTAACTTCGGGCCTATTTTGTTCAGGGAACAGCTCAACCAAAGCGCCCGAATCAATATCCCGTTGGCAGAAATAAGACGGTAGCATGGCAACCCCCAATCCTGCCAACACCGCCTCTCTAATGTGAAAGCGACTATTCGCTATCAAGTTACCTTGCAGAGAATAACTGCGAGTTCCGTCATGCCAACTATCTTCAACATGGTTAAGTTTAGATAACAACATATTGTGCCTACTCAGCTCGTCTAATTGCTCAGGCTTCCCGTGAGCCGCTAAATAGCTGGGAGCGGCAACAAAAGTCGAGTTTATATTGATTAATTTCAAGACATAAAATTGACTATCTTTCAATTCGGCCGAAAGCCTAAAAGCAACATCAATCTCATCTTCGATTAAATCCTGGTTTGCTGCGGTAAACATCAGCTCTAACTTTATTTGTGGATAGCGCTTTTGAAAATCGATACAAATTTGGCTCAGTAACATACGCCCTATCGTATTTGGAAAGGTTATTTTTAGGTGACCAGATTGATGCACTCCAACCTGTTCGACTTCTTCTTCCAAATCGCGTAGCGCACGAAGGATCTTTTTCCCTTTTTCGTACACCAATTTACCAGCATCAGACAATGCGAGTTTACGGGTTGTTCGATTTAAAAGTACTTGTCCATAAGATGACTCTAGCTGAGCTATCGATTTACTCACCGCTGATGTCGTGGTACCGAGCTGTTCTGCAGCTCGGCTGAAGGAGTGCTGCTCAGCAACACAACACAATATTTTGAGTAAGTGAAGTTTATCGTATTCCTTTCTCATTATTTCCTCTTAGGAAAAAGTCTTTACACCAAATGAATATATATTAACTAAAAATAAAAAGTAAACTTAATTCAAAAGAAAATAAAGGACATCAACATGATCGCCACATCGTGCCACTGCGGCCAGATCCACTATCGTATTTTCACCACGACAACAGCCAACGAAATATGCTCTGGTGTGCAGTTTATTCAGGCTCACGGCCTTATCGAAAACGCTTGTAAATCTCTCGCGCGATTTGTAGTGCCGCATTCGAAAGCTCAAACCATCCAAGAGCATGGTTTTTGCAAACACTGTGGTGCTTCTATTTACATCATGGATGACAAAGGCAACGTTTCGTATGCAGTTAATCACCTTACGCCATTTCAGGTCGATTATTCAGGCTCACTGAATTTTGGACTATAAGGATAGCCTCTTCGCTTTATCAGGCTTAACCGACAATTAATCGCAAACATTGGTTTTTATTCTAGTGACAAGTAGAATGCCTAAAAACTTCATCTAGAAGTTACAACAAGTGAATGAAAATTTAGGATAAATAATGAAACTACTTAAGTCTGCTTTGGCTTTAGCAATGGGCTTCACCAGCGCTGCAAGCCTCGCAAGCGATACCATCACCATTGAAGACATCCCAAAGATCCAATCGGTAAGCTCAACGTCGGTGAGTCCTGATGGCGAACTCGTTGCTTTTACTCGCTCGGTACCGCGTGAGCTTTACGTTGACCAAAATGGTTCTAATTACAGTGAGCTTTATGTGGTTGACGACGAAGGTGTCGAGCGCCCATTCATCACCGGCAAAGTCAGCATCTCAAGCATCTCTTGGTCAGCCGACGGTCAGTTCATTTATTTCCTAACCAAGAAAAAAGAAGACAAGCAACGCGCCCTTTATCGCATCGCGGTAAACGGTGGGGAAGCACAGAAAGTGCTTTCACTAAAAGGCACTGGGATCTCGGCTTATAGCCTAAGCCCTGATGGCAAACAGGTTGCGATCCTTGCAATGCCAGCTGCCGATAAGTCAGAAAAAGAGCTAAAAAAGCTTGGTTTTATGGCTGAAGTGTATGAACTGGGTTTAAAAAACAAACAGCTTCATATCATTGATCTTGCAGCATCAGAAAAACCGCTGACCCCAGCGGCACTGAACATCGAAGGCTATGTAAGTGAAATCAACTGGGCTGACGATGCCTCTAAATTACTGGTAAAAACCCAGCCAACAGCGCTTATTGATGACAAATATATGAAGTCACAATGGCATGTACTTGACGCAAAAACACAACAAATTACCACGTCATTCAAAACAGAAGGTAAACTTGGCACCGCTGAGTTTTCTCACGATGGTAAATACATCGCGATTTTAGGCGCTGAAGACAAGCACGACCCGGCAACTGGTCGCTTATACCTTGCCAATGCACAAAGCGGCAAAGTAGAAGAGTGGATCCCGAACTTTATGGGTCACATTGGTGATTTTGAATGGTCAAACCGCAAAAACCAGCTGACTTTTGTCGCAAATGTCGGCGCTGAAAGTTTTGTAGGCCAAATTAAAGTCGGTTCAAATAAATACAAAAAGCTGATCAAAGAAGGTAAATTTATAGCGTCAAACCTATCTATCTCTGATTCAGACAAAACCATTGCCCTACGTGCAAACACAGCTAAGCACCCAAATGAAGTGTTTATGATCCGCTCAAGCAAGGCAACTCGTCTGTCAAACTCTAACCCATGGTTAGATAACAAACGTTTTGCAAAACAAGAGGCTATTAACTTCAAAGCCCGCGATGGCGTTGAAATTGGTGGCGTATTAATTTATCCACTGGATTACCAAGAAGGTACACGTTATCCACTGATCATGTCGGTGCACGGTGGTCCGGAAAGCCACGACAAAAATGGCTGGCTCACGAGCTATTCAGATCCAGGTCAAATGGGCGCAGCACGCGGCTATGCGGTATTCTATCCAAACTACCGAGGTTCGACAGGTAAAGGCGTTGATTACTCAAAACTTGGCCAAGGCGACTACGCTGGCAAAGAGTTTGACGACTTGGTAGATATGAAAGAATACCTAGTCAATACCGGTTTAGTGGATACTAAACGTGTTGGTATTACCGGTGGCTCTTACGGCGGTTATGCCTCTGCTTGGGGTGCTACAAAACTAACTGAACACTTTGCGGCAAGCGTGATGTTTGTTGGGGTAACTAACCAACTATCTAAGTTTGGTACTACCGATATCTCAAACGAAATGTACTTAGTGCACGCTCGCTCTTACCCTTGGGATAAATGGCAGTGGTACCTAGAGCGCAGTCCGATTTACTGGGCAGGCCAATCTAAAACACCATTACTAATTATGCATGGTAAAGATGACCCACGTGTACATCCAGCACAATCTATGGAGCTATATCGCTATATGAAAGTGCAAGGTAAAGACGTACGTCTAGTTTACTATCCAGGCGAAGGTCACGGTAACCGCAAAGCTGCGGCTCAATATGACTACAGCTTGCGCTTGATGCGCTGGATGGACAACTACCTAATCGAAGGCAAAAAAGACATGCCAGATTATGAAATTGACCACGCTGCGAAGCTAAAAGCAGTTAAAGACGCGAATAAATAAGCCTTCTTATTGTTTGAGGGCGCTAATATGCGCCCTTTTTTATCAAGGAAAAAAGATATTGCAATTAACGACAATCAAACTCGACACCGAGCGATTCACACTTAGACCCTTAACCTCACAAGACGCCGAAGCACTATTTGCCATATTCTCGGACGCAGACGTCATGCGCTATTGGAACACGCCACCTTGGGAATGCCTTGACGATGCAACACAATTTATCAAGCAATCACATGAAGACTTGACTACGCAACAAGCGATCACACTGGCCATTGTTTCGAAAAGTGATGAAACAGTAATTGGTAAATGTTTACTGTTTAGCTGGGATAAAGCGTCACGTCGTGCCGAAATTGGCTTTGGTATTGCCAAATCTCACTGGGGGCAAGGTGTCATTCAAGAAGCGGGCTCTGCACTCATTGACTATGCTTTTTCAACACTACAGTTGAGGCGTATTGAAGCTGAGATTGATCCCGCTAATACCGGTTCAGCCAAAGTACTCGCAAAACTAGGGTTTACTAAAGAAGGCCACTTGCGCGCTCGCTGGGAAATTGCTGGCGAAGTTTCAGACTCTGCACTATATGGCTTACTCGCAAGCGATGTAAACTAACCAAAGTGATAGCCTTTTCCCTAAATTAAATTAGCTACTTAATCACTTTAAATCAGCGACATACTTAATGTCGCTTTGAGAACTAACCACCAATATACTCTATCAACTAAAGCACTTTGATTTTTCACATTCCGCTGTTAACATAAAATCCCAAAAAAGGAAACAATTACTCAACTTGTCTTGAATTAGACAATCTACTTTGTTGATCTCACTACTTAAGGAAAGCAAAATGATAAAAAATGCAGTCGTGCTAGGACTCATCTTTAGCGCCCATACTCTCGCCTTTGACCTCGAAAGTACATACCCAACCACTGAAATAAAATACTTGGATGACGGCACTGAAATCTCTGTCCCTTTTCATGTCAAGGGAGAAGCAACCAGTGCAGTCCTCGGTTTAATTAATGCAAAACGAGCAAAACGATTTTTATGGAATGACGGTTGGAAAGTTGTTACGCCAAAATGTGATGGCAAAAGCTCCGGAAAAGGTATTGCGGCTTTTTACACTCAAAAAATCACAGAAAGTCCAGCAGGAGCATACAACGAAACGGTCGCAACGTTTTTTATTCAACGCAGAAATGCGCCAGATCTCGACTTACCTTGTCCAAGCGACCTGAACTCCCTTGAAGCACAAGTAAACTATGCAATGGCTGCATTTACAACTATCACTACTGCTAATGCTGAAAAGCAGTCGATGGGGCTCCCTCACGACTACGCCTCATTCAACTTTCATTTGATGCTGGACAATGCAAAAGCGGTTGAGGCCGGTGAAATATGGGGTTACCCCAAACAATTGGCTCAAGTTGACATCACTCTAAGTGAGCATACACATCGTCTTGAGCTGGCCAAGAAAAATGGTAAGCCTTTGCTCAGTGCTGAATATCAGCGCAAAATTGGCACAAACACGCCACTGTACTCGGTCGGTGACAACGTTGTGCCCAGCTTTAACCTTCCCGATGAGTCTAAGCTCCCTCAACTAAGTGGCGTATTGGCCTCTGCTAGCGGCTGGATCTTGCCTTTCGTTGGTAAGTTTACGATTCACTCACCAAAAAGTGTCACCACGCGATTTTTACGCAAAACGCAGTTTACTCCTATCGCGGTGTTAGAATTCACTAACGTTGAAGGCGTTGCACTACCACTTTACGATAGATAACCTTCATTAGTATAGGCGGAGGCTTGACGGCCTCTGCTTTTACATTACCTTTGCTTGTATTGCGTTTTGCAATATCCGCGATTGACCGCTTTGCTTCTAAGTTTAACATGTTTGGTATTACGACCATTTACTCGTTGTCGCCAAAGCTTAAAACTACTGGACCTTAAGCTACTACGCATCAACTTGATCACTTCTGGTTCACTAAGTTCAAACTGTCGTTCGATAGCTTCAAACGGCGTTCTATCTTCCCACGCCATTTCTATGATCCTGGAAATTTCTGAGTCACTAAATTGCACTTGCTTAATCTTGTTGTGTTCTAATCAAGATCACACATACGCACCGAGTGCCAAAATAGATTAAAAATACTTACGGCCAATCAATATTCCCATCGCAATACCGATAGGCAAGGTGTACATGATTTGCCCTGATGCAACGCCCACGGCTGTGCCAATTCCTGCGCCGATAGCGAGCCCCAGACCTATTTTTCGATTGGCATTTTGTTTATCACATTTCATTGATTGTTCCATCATCTAAACCAGTAGTTAATGTGGCAAAGTAATGAAGAAATGTAAACCACCTTAAAAAGTAATACCTATTTAACCTGAGGTTTGGATAAGGAATGTTCCAACTCATTGTTGCTAAAGCACAACTTAGTTTTCTCCTTGTCTAGCCAGAGAGTTTTAGGGAAAACACCGCTTCCGCGTCCTGCTCTCGCTAAGGTACCTACATCCTGTAGGCAAGGCGAATTTACGCACCAATAGCTGGCTATTGGAAGTGAATTCAACGCAGTTAGCGCTAAAACTGGCTGCTAGAAAGGCATTAATTATCCGCAGCTCAGGTTATTTACTTAACAATCAGTGCCCGTCACGCTTAAACCAAGCCTGTAAAAACTCGATACATTGAAGTACCACGGCTGGCACAAATTGGCGTGCGGGATACAGTGCATATAAGGCTAGAGTAGGTTTATCAGCATGCCGCAAAATACTAACTATCTCACCCTTTTCAAGTGCTTCTCTACAGGCAAATTCAGGTAAAACCCCTATTCCCAAATGGCTTTTAATTGCCTGCAACATAAAAAGGACATTGTTCACTTTAAGGGAGCCTTTTATGGTGCTTCTTCACCTGCAAAGAGAATTTTCTTGAAAAAGAATCCTATAAAATTCAGGTAAATAAAAACTTTTTTAAAAAAGTTTCTTGAAAAGTATTTGTCTCGTCCATAGATAGCATTGTGAGGACGCCGACAGGGTCCCAACCCAAACTAAGTAAATGTTTTATATGCTATTTATTGGCTTTAATTGAAGCAATAAATAGCTTAATTATCGCTTTATGAGGATACAAATTATGCGTACAGTAGACCTATCTCCACTTTATCGTTCATTCATCGGTTTTGACCATTTAGCACAGTTAATGGATGCAGCATCACGCAACGAAAAGCAACCAAGCTTTCCACCATATAACATTGAAGCCACCGGTGAAGACAAATACCAAATTACCATGGCTGTTGCCGGATTTACCGAGCAAGAGCTTAGCCTTGAGTCAGAAAACAATACCCTGACAGTCAAAGGCGAAAAGCAAAACAAAGAAGACAAAGCTGAGCGCAAATTTATCCATCAAGGCATCGCAGAGCGTAACTTTGAGCGTAAATTCCAACTTGGCGATCACGTCAAGGTGATTGGTGCAGGACTTGAAAATGGCCTGTTAGTCATTGACCTTGAGCGCGAAATTCCAGAAGCACTCAAGCCAAGAAAGATTGAAATTGGCAAAGGCAATCTCATCGAAAATAAATAATCGATTGAGGTCACTTCCCCCTGTTTTTACATGATGTCACGTTTCCAAGTCGCCCTCGGGCGACTTTTTTGCTTTGAGTTGCTAGTTTACCCATTTTTAGCGTTGAGTACGTTTTGAGTTAGCAGCGTATATATCTATACCACCTGATTGGCGACTTAGGAATAACCATCAAACATAAAAACACAAAGATCGCTGCGTAAAGCATCTCCTACTTCGCAGTGTTGGACTTTTAAAGGTGGCACTTTAATTGGCATGGAGTTGCGATAAGTAAAACCGACTTGCTGGGTAGATTGAGCTGTGATTTTTATGTAGATCACCATTTATACTGACAGCAACCGGAAGAGGAGTGTTGCCTAGCTTTCTCTCTACGTTGAGCTTCACGAGCAGCTTGTTTACTAGCTCTGTCGATTGCTTTAACAACCTTTATTACAGTTCTTAAACCGCTTCCTCGTCTAGCCAATGTTACTCTCCTTTGCGTAATAAAGTTACGCTTATGATGCTAGCACAACTGAATTGGGGTTGTTGTTAAGCTCGACTGTGATGTTAAATAAAGCTAGAAGCTAACTTTTACATGGCTAAAGCAGGATTATCAGACTTTCGATAAGGGGAAAAAGAATATCTAAGCGTGGCTTAATATTTATCTATTCAATCAAGTTTCACTCTATATGGGACAAAAAATTAATACTCACCGTCTTAAGGGCGTTTGCGGCTCGCTCAGCATAAAACATAACGAAAGCCCAAAAACAAAAAAAGCTTGGCTATCAAGCCAAGCTTTGGGTGCGGTGCGAATAACCGCCTTACTCTTACCGACTATGATCCTTCACTTTACTTCCCTAATGACATCCAAACTCTCAATTTGGAGCTCAAAGATTCTGATAGCGATGCCTCGCTGTAAGTATTCCTTTATACCAGTTTGTTTAAACTCGCCCGAAAGAAGGCGCTTAGTTGAACAAATCAGTAATGTTGCCAAGTAACTCAACAATAATCATAATCTTTGAACTCTATTCCCTGCTCCCTGACATCAGTTCCTTTTCCTCTGTCACTCCCTTGCGCAGGTAAATTTACTTCTCGAGCTCTAATTAGCCTTTAAAGTTTGCGAATTCTGTTTCGCTTAGCTCGCCGTTTGCATCAATGTCTAGCTCTTTAAATTGCTCCGCCAGTGCCGTGTGTGCTTGTGCTTCACTCATGCTGATTGTGCCGCTTTGATCTGTATCTAGCGCAGCAAAGTCTTCACCTGCCATTGCATTAACAGAAGCAAAAGATAAACCTGTGATTGATAGTGCAATTAGTACGTTTTTCATCATTTATTCCTCAAAAATTTAAATACTGTTCGTTTTGTGAAATTGGAGGGCTATCGATTAGCCTTTAAAGTTTGCGAATTCTGTTTCGCTTAGCTCGCCGTTTGCATCAGCGTCTAGCTCTTTAAATTGCTCTGCAAGTGCAGTATGCGCTTGTGCTTCACTCATGCTGATTGTGCCGCTTTGATCTGTATCTAGCGCTGCGAAGTCTTCACTCGCCATTGCATTAACAGACGCGAAAGATAAACCTGAGATTGATAGTGCAATTAGTACATTTTTCATCATTTATTCCTCAAAAATTTAAATACTGTTCGTTTCACGAAATTGGAGGGCTGTTACTCAGCCTTTAAAATTTGCGAATTCTGATTCACTTAACTCGCCGTCAGCGTTACCGTCTAGCTGAGTAAATTGCTCAACAAGATTGGGATTTACTTTCGCTTCGCTCATGCTGATTGTGCCACTACCATCGGCATCGTATTTGGCGAAGTCGTCACCAGCTATCGCATTAACTGATGCCATTGATAGACCCGCTAGGGAAACTGCTACTAATAGATTTTTCATCATATTCTCCTTAAAATTTAGTCTTGGCGGAGAGTCCGAAGACTCACCGATACCAAACTTTCAAATTAGCCTTCAAAGTGCTCGTACTCTGACTCGCTTAGCTCGCCGTTACCGTCAACATCAAGTGTCTTGAATTGCTCAGCTAACTTAGGGTTAACCTGCGCCTCACTCATGCTGATCGTGCCGCTGCCATCTGTGTCGTACTTTTCGAAGTCATCCATCGCCATTGCCGATGCTGAAACTAATGTCATACCTGTAATTGAAAGTGCTGCTAGTAAATTTTTCATGATCTTCTCCTAAACGATTAAAGTGATGTGATAACTGGGCGAATTAACCTTCGTAGTTATCAAATTCTGCTTGGCTTAGTTGACCGTCTTGGTCAGCGTCTAGCTCGTTGAATTGAGCAAGAAGGCCTTCATCTGCTTTTGCTTCTTCAATAGAGATGTAACCGTCACCATTCATGTCTAATTTGTCGAAATCCGTGTTTGCGTGTGCACCTACTGATGCCAAAGTCATTACTGCTGCTGATACTGCGATTGCTAAATTTTTCATCGTGCTTTCCTCGTAAGATTAAAAACTAAATTCTGTGTTAAACATTTTGCTGTTAAAGCTAAAACTGATTTTGCATTTGTTTTTGCGTTTCGTTTTTCGCTTTCGAGATAACTATTCCAACTTTGATGCCAACATTGAAAAAATACCGTTTATCAATGAGTTAAGTTAAATCACTTAAAAAGATTAAGGTTGGATTAAGGCTGGCTGTTGCTAAATGGCAACAGTTAAAAAAGCGAAAAATAAAAAGTCTTTATTTTTCTTAAAGTTAGATTGTCGCAGCTTTGCAACAGGTAAATTTTTGGGTAGAAAATTTTGCAAATCTCGCAACACCATTTGATTGAAACTTGTGCACCCTTTTTAAGGATTTAGCATCGTGAAAAAAATTTTTTCTCAGTCATTACAAAAACAGGCACTTATTGCCATGTTTATTGGTGTGCTTCCAATACTCACATTGACTTTGTGGTACGCCCAGGCACTGTCCAAAAACCAACAAAAAACACAGGATATTTATAATAAAAATCAAAAACTTATTCTTGAATACAATTTTGTGAAAGCAGATATCAGTGCGCTTGAAAAAGCACTGCAAAATAATCAGCTGCTGCAAAGTGAAACACTGCAAGAAAGCATCGAGCAGAAGTGGCAAAACACCAAAAAACGCATTCAATTATTAAAAATAAACCTACCCGATTCGCTGTTTGTTGCTAAATGGCGACAGTTCGCTCCTGATGAGATCAATGCCACTTCAAAAGCTGAAGAGTTCCAACAATTGGTTAAGGTGCTTAATCAATTCGAGGAAAGCTTTCAGCAAACACTTAATAAACGCTTATCTGATCAAGAAGCCCATTTCGTGCAGCTGCAAACATGGTTTATGTTTGGTCTCGTTATCTTGCTACCCACCCTTATCGTGATCAGCATCTTTTTGATCAACCGGATTTGTCAGCAACTTAATCAGGTAGAATCTGCGGTATCTGAGGTAGGTAAAGGTAATTTTGATAAGTCAGTTGAACTCTCTGGCAGTCATGAATTGCAGCAATTGGGTGACAGGCTAAATTGGTTAAGGCTCGAACTTAAGCGTATTCAACAACAAAAAGAAACCTTCTTGCGCCATGTTACTCATGAGCTTAAAACCCCTTTAGCATCGCTAAACGAAGGAAGCAGCTTATTAAATAGTGGATTGCTTGGAGATGTTAATCCAAAACAACAACGTATTCTCATCATTATGGAAAACTCTGTTGCAAAGCTTGGCTCATTGATCGATGATTTGCTCAGCTATAGTGCAGCCAGTCACCCAGATAGCCTGCATCACGACGCCGAAATGAATCTTATCCAAGAAGAAGTCTCAAAGCATCTTAGCGATAAGCTAGGAAAGACTGATGTGATAGTGAACTGGCAAAATCATGATGACCTAAAAGTACCTTATCTTCCGTGCAAATTAGTGTTAACTCAATTAGTGAGCAATGCCATTGATCACGCTAAAAGCAATGTCACTATTTCAATTAAAGAACAAAATGGCGAAGTATTGTTGATAGTCTGTGACGACGGTGATGGCATCGACATCAATGAAGCCGATTCATTATTCCAGCCATTTGTTCGTGGTGAAAAAAATAAAAATAATAATGGCAGTGGCTTAGGTTTAGCCATTGTCTCTGAGTGTGTGAAGCAATTAAAAGGCGATGTGAAATGGCTATCAGTAGAATCTGGCGCCAGTATTCAAGTCGCCTTTCCAAAAAGGGATCCAAAATGAAATATATCGCATTAAGTATCACGCTATTTTTGCTCGGTGGTTGTGCCACAACGGAGCAAAACGTCGAGCAAACAAAGCAATTTATTGGCCCTGTAAAAACAGAAACCAGCGCTAAGTTTGTACCTTTAGCTGAGGTGATCAAAGCCTTAGTCAGCCAATGCGCCAAAAAACATAACGTGACATTTAACGATTACTATAAAGGTGCGCTGCACTTACAGGGCTTTATTCACACCTATTGCGGTACAGACTCAACCACCAAGCAACTTAAAGCCATTGAAGAAGTGAAACTACAAGATTATTGGCCAGACGATTACAACATTTGGTTTAAATCGCTGGCTTGGCATACTCAAAGCCTTCGTGAGCAAAAAATCAGTAATTATTACTCTGACAATAAGGCGCAACAGCACCAAGAGCAATTGTTGCAGACACAAAAACAGCTTGCCGAGCTAAAACAAAAGCTTGCCGACATAGAAAAACAACGTTTAGAAACCGATCTTTCTGAAAACCCATCACTTGAGGAGGATTCACTATGAGTCAAACACAACAGGGCGCAAAGTTACTTTTAGTGGATGACGATACGTCTTTAACTGAGCTACTGGCAATGCGTTTAGAAAGTCACGGCTACGAAGTTGAAGTTGCGCACCGCGGTACGCAAGCGTTAAATATCCTCAAGCAAATGCCTATCGACTTGGTCATCACCGATTTGAAGATGGCGCACATGAATGGCTTTGAACTTAATGAGCAAATAAAGAAGTATTATACCGGCATGCCCGTTGTGATGATGACCGCTCACGGCTCTATTCCTGACGCTGTTGACGCCATGCAGCAAGGCTTTGTGAGCTTTTTAACCAAACCTATAGATTCTCAGCAAATGCTCGATGTCATCAATGAGGCGCTTGCAGGAAAAGTAAGAACTGCACAAACTTCGGATCCAAATAACTTCCATGGGTTGTTATTCCAAAGTGCCGCAATGCGTCAATTGGTACAACAAATTCAAGCACTTGCCAGCAGTAACGCAAATATTCTCATCCAAGGCGAGAGCGGTACCGGTAAAGAGGTGACGGCAAAAGCAATCCATTTAGCCAGTAATCAAGCGCAAGGCCCTTTTATTGCGATTAACTGTGGCGCAATGCCCGCTCACCTATTGGAATCTGAACTATTCGGCCATAAAAAAGGCGCGTTTACCGGCGCGGTGAACGACAAAGAAGGCTTAGTACAAGCAGCAGATGGCGGCACCCTATTCCTCGACGAAATTGGTGATATGCCGCTTGATTTGCAAGTTAAGCTACTGCGTGTTTTACAAGAGCGAACCGTTCGTCCTGTGGGCGGCCAAACCGAGCATAAGGTCAATGTTCGTTTTGTCTCTGCAAGCCATAAGAACATTCAAAGCGCCGTTGCCGAAAAGCAATTTCGTGAAGATTTATACTATCGATTAAACGTGGTGTCTGTTGAAATCCCAAGCTTAAGAGAGCGATTGGAAGATATTCCACTACTTGCATCACGCTTCTTAAGTGCACTTAGCGATGGCGAAAAGCAATTTAACCAACAAAGTATTACGCATTTGTTGAACTATCATTGGCCGGGCAACATCCGCCAGCTCCATAATATCGTGGAGCACTGTGTTGCTATTACTCCAGGTAAAATGATCACTGAAGATATCGTACAAAAAGCCTTGCCTAAGGATAAAGAGCAGAATGCGTTTACAGGATTAAATGAAGCGAAACGCCAGTTTGAATATGACTACATCCAAAAAGTACTGGCACTTTGCGAAGGGAATGTGTCGGAAGCTGCAAAACTTGCGCAACGTAATCGCTCTGATTTTTACAAATTACTTAAAAAACATGAGATCCAATGCTAAACCTATTAGAGGGCTAAAATTAGTTTTAATTTCTAAAGCGCGCTGATTGGTCAAATTTACGGCTGCAAAGTGTTTGTAGTAATGGATCTTTACGAGCCACGCCCGTGGCTCAGATTTTGCCCTGAGAATATGCGCTCCTCCTAGGAGCATAATAAAAACACTCGGATAGTTAAGGGTTGTCTGTATGAAAATGCGCAAAAAGCTCATCATTAGCTTTGTTCTCACTGTGATCATTCCTATTTTAGCGATTGCTGTGGTCAGCATTTCTCAGACCAAAAGCGACTCTCTTGATAAATTTCTTGATGCATCCGGCAATGAGATAAGACAAGCCGAACAGTCTTTTGTACTGTTTTTTGAGCAGATGAAGAAAAATGCTCGCTTCCTCGCCGAGTCCAAGACCGTGCAACAAGTAGGTCAGGATACCACTACTTATTTTGGTGCAGAGAAACCGATGACTCCGCTACAAAACGGTCAAACAGAAGCCAATATTTTTGAGCTTTACCGGGCATTTGGACAAACCCACGAAGAATTATTGTTTGTGTATCTTGGCACTGAATCTGGTGGCTTTATTCAGTATCCTGCGGAGCCCCTTGGCGATTACGATCCAAGAAAACGCCCTTGGTATCAAAACGCCTCTGAAGATCCCAACAAGGTTATCCTTACTGAGCCTTATCAAGGGGTAACGGGGCAAGCCATGGTGTCGGTTGCCACCGCTATAAAACGTGATGGCAAAGTGATTGGCGTACAATCATTAGATGTAACGCTCGCAACATTGACCGATATTGTTAGCAATATCCGTCTCGGGGAGTCTGGGTATTTAATCCTCCTTGATGCTGATGGCACTGTACTGGCCGATCCCAAAAATAAAAATAACAACTTTAAACACATTAAAGATCTCACTGGGCCACTCTACGAGGCTATACGAAACGCCACAAACAAACCCTACCTTACCATTGAGACTGATAATAAAACCTATGACGCTAAGATTTATCGCTCCGACACGCTTGGCTGGCAATTTATCGCGGTGATTGATGAAGATGAAATCTTGGCTTCAGCTTACGATATGACAATTAGCATCACGATTATCGCTGTTGTCATGGTAATTCTGTTTATTATCATTGCAATAACGCTTGCCAATAAGATAGTTAAACCTATCGAAATGGTGTCTGAAGGCTTAAAAGAAATAGCACAAGGTGAAGGCAATCTTTCCAAACGTTTAAAAGTCGTCACCCATGATGAAATTGGAGAGCTGGCCGCGTGGTTCAATAAATTCTTGGACTCAATTAACTCGCTCGTAAAAGATATTCAAAGTAATGCCTCAACATTGAATGATGCTGCATTAGGGTCACAAAAGAGTATCAATGATATTCGAAATCAATGCCATGCGCAGGCTGAAGACTCCGCCAGTGCCACCACAACCACAGAGACTGTAGAGCAACTTGCCGCTGAAATCAGTGAGAGTTGCAGTCATACTTTGGAGGATGTTGTCACTGCGGACGGACACGCACAGCGTGGTAACAGCACAATAGAAAGCACGGTATCGCAGGTTGCGAGGCTTAACCATTCGTTGGCTGAGTCCGCCAACGCCATGAACCAGCTCGAAAGTGAAAGCCAAGATATCACCAACATTTTAGGGGTGATCCGTTCCATCGCAGAACAAACTAACCTTTTAGCATTAAATGCAGCGATTGAAGCTGCTCGTGCAGGTGAACAAGGCCGGGGCTTTGCGGTGGTTGCTGATGAAGTCAGAACGCTCGCGCAGCGCTCACATGACGCCACACAGGAAATAGAGCAAGTGTTAACCAACCTCATCGCACAAACGAGGACGGTATCGGCCCAAATGACGTCGAGCGTAAGCGAGTCTGAAACTACTATCAAACAATCACAAAGCGCTCAGCAAGCGTTTACTGATATCGCTCAGGCAGTATCAAGAATTAAAACTTCTGTTTCAAATATAGGGTCACAAGCCTCATTACAAGGAGAAAATGCCGGTCATACTAGACGTTTGATTGATTCGGTGGATGTTTCCGTACGACAAGTCGGAGAAGAAACGGCAGCATTAAATGCAGGCGCTGACCAATTAGTTAGTTTAGCCAAAGACTTAGAGCGCTTGGTCGGCCGCTTTAATATTGATTAAGTAACCTGAGCTTCGGATAATTAATGCTTTTCTAGCAGCCAGTTTTAGCGCTAACTGCGTTGAATTTACTTCCAATAGCCAGCTATTGGAAGTAAATTCGCCTTGCCTAAAGGATGTAAGTACCTTAGTAAGAGCAGGACGCGAAAGCGGAGTTATCCCCAAAACTCTCTGGCTAGATAAGAAGATAATTTAAGGTGATTAAAAAAACAATGAGTTAGCTCATTCCTTATCCAAGCCTCAGGTTAAGTAATAAGTTGACATTTTACTTTTAGCAATTGCTACAAAATATCGTCTCAATTGGTTGTCCTCATAATAAGAACTAGATAGACTCGATGAATTGATTTATTACAGAAGAATAAAAATGAAGAAATTTAAATTTACATTAGTAGCTGCATCTTTGGTTGCTGTACTTGGTTGTCAAGAAGCGCCATCTCAAAAAGCTACATCTGACGTGAAAGCTGAACAATCCACAGCTGTTGTGGCGCCAGTTGCAGAAAAGATCCCACACAAGACGACCATTCACGGTCAAGAACTTGTCGATAATTATCACTGGCTACGTGACGATACTAGAAGCGATGAAAAGGTACTGTCACACTTAACCAAAGAAAATGTCTATACCGACAGCAAGCTCGTCAACACAGAGCAACTCCAACAAACCTTATTTGAAGAAATCAAAAACAAAGTGGTTAAAGATGACCGCAGCGTGCCAGTGCTAAACGGCAGTTATTATTATTTTAGTGCCACTGAGGGTGACAAAGAATACTTCACTTATTACCGCAGTGAACACAAAGATGGTAAAAATGCAGAAGCTATCTTTGATGCGAATATTCGCGCTGAAGGGCAAAACTATTATGGTGTCGGTGGTCTTTCCGTTTCAACCAACGAAAATCTATTAGCTTTTGCTGAAGATACGGTAAGTCGTCGAATTTATACTATTAGAATCAAAGATTTAACAACAGGTAAGTTACTGGACGATACGATCGAAGGTGCTTCAGGCCCCATCGTTTGGGCGAACGATAATAAAACCATCTATTACATCAAAAAAGATCCGGTTACTTTGCTCGGTTATCAAGTATTCCGCCACACTCTAGGCACAGCGCAAAGCACCGATGAACTGATTTACGAAGAAAAAGATAACAGCTATTACACCTATATCTCAAAGAGTAAAGACAAGAGCAAAATATACATTCACCACTCCAGCACCGAGGCATCAGGTGTTTCTTTACTAGACGCTGATAATGCAAAAGCAACTCCTGAGCGCTTTATTCCAAGAGAAAGTGGTCATGAATATAGCGTCGCCAAACTTGGTGACTGGTATTACATCCACACCAACAAAGATGCCGTGAACTTTAAGCTGATGCGCGTCAAAGCCAGTGAAGCAAGCGATATTTCAAAATGGCAAACCGTCGTGCCGCATAATGCAGACGCTAAGCTAGACAACTTTGAGCTATTTAATCAGCACCTAGTTTACGAAACGCGTGAAAATGGCCTTAGCCAAATCAACGTATTAAATTTAGATAATAACGAAAGCAAGCGTTTAACCTTTAACGACCCGGCTTACGCGGTTTATCTAACTGGTAACGAAAACCTAGATGCGGACGCGGTAAGAATTGGTTATCAGAGTATGACGACCCCGGCTTCTGTGTATGATGTCGACCTTGCTAGTTTGGACAAAACATTATTAAAGCAAGACAAAGTATTAGGCGACTTTGCACCTGAAAACTACCAATCTGAACGTATTTTTATCACCGCACGTGACGGCATAAAAGTACCGGTTTCAATTGTTTATCGTAAAGATAAGTTCAAGCAAGATGGTTCTAACCCGTTACTGCAATACGGTTATGGTTCATATGGTTCTAATGTTGAGCCAACTTTCTCGATCAGCCGCTTAAGCCTTTTAGACCGTGGTTTTGTCTATGCTATAGCACATATTCGTGGTTCAGAAACCCTTGGCCGCCCTTGGTATGATAACGGCAAAAAGTTAAACAAAAAGAACACCTTTAACGACTTTGTCGATGTCACAAAAGCACTAGTAGAGCAAAAATATGGCGATGCTTCACGTATTTATGCCAGAGGTGGCAGCGCAGGTGGCCTATTAATGGGTGCGGTGATTAACCAGGCGCCAGAGTTATACGATGGTGTACATGCAGCAGTGCCGTTTGTAGACGTTATCAATACCATGCTGGATGAAACCCTACCGCTTACCACAAATGAGTACGACGAATGGGGTAACCCAAATGAGAAGACATATTTTGACTATATGCTGTCTTACTCACCTTATGATCAAGTGAAAGCGCAAGCATACCCTAACCTGCTTGTGACCACGGGGTTACATGATTCTCAAGTGCAGTACTTCGAGCCTGCGAAATGGGTCGCTAAGCTACGTGAATATAAAACAGACGATAATCTACTGCTGCTAAAAACCGATATGGAAGCAGGCCACGGTGGTGCGTCTGGTCGCTTTAAGCGTATTCACGATGTCGCATTAAGCTATAGTTTCTTTATTGCACTCGCTGAAAATAAACTGTAGTCAACGGTCACATTAAACAAAGGAGGCTTTAGCCTCCTTTGACTTCCTCTTGCTTAACTATTCACCTAACTTTTTGTTCGAGTTCGCGATATAAAGCATGACGAGAATAAACAAAAGCGAAAACGGTGGCAGTAAACTCATAAATAAACCGATAAACATTTCAAGTTTTCCCATTTTTGCTTTTTTTACCAAAAGTATGCTGATCCCAGCAGAGACTACCACCAGAAAAAAATAGATCTGAGCGGCAAAATCAAAGTGTATATTCATCTCACTCTCCCATTAGGACATAACAGAGTTTGACCCGTGCACTCATAGTGTCCATTTGATATGCGCCTACAGTTGACTATTACATCGGCCTTTCTGCAAGTAGCGGGAAGCTGAAGTAATAAAGCCAAAAACTTTTATTTTCATTTTAAAATTCTTCTGTTTGACTTTGTGCATTTAACATTAATGCTCATTCAGAGTAGTTCAGTTCTCAAGAAGAACAAATATCACCACAAGAAGTCAACAATTTTTAGTTATTAAGAATTAAATTTAACTTGTGTAGGCATCAATTGATGTGTAGTAATCAACGACCAATATTACTTACGTTTATCAATGAAATTTGGTTAACAAATGGAGAACACTTAGTCATTAGATTTTTTATAGAAAGCCACTATATTTAAAAAATGATTACTACGCACATAAGTGAAAAATGAACTTATTTCGCTTTGTTTTTATTTGCTGCGGTATCTTTCTGCCGCTCTTATCTAATGCCATTCCCCATAAACCTGAATATTCAACACCTATCAAGGTAACCATTTTGGTCGACGATGCTTACCCGCCTTATAGTTATCAAATTAATGGCGAGCTTTATGGCATCTATGTCGATATAGTGAGACAAGCAGCGCGTTTGCTGAGTAATGAATATCAAGTTAACTTGCAAGCGGTGCCTTGGAAGCGAGGCGTTTCCTCTTTGGTATCCGGTGAAGCAATGGCGTTAATGCCACCTTATATTCATATCAAAAAACGTCCCTATATCTGGCCCTATTCAATTCCCCTTCAAGAAGAGGTGGTGGTTGCCTTTTGTAATCAGGGGATCACGCTAAAAAACTTGCCTCACGTAAAACCAGACAGAGTACTTAATATTGGTATTAATGCCGGTTATATCATCTTAGATGAAAGCCTAAAGGAAGCGAAAAAACAGGGATTTATTCAACTTTGGGAAAACAAAAGTACACGTTCAAATATCGAAAAGCTCGCACGCGGACGCATTGATTGTTACGTCAATGATCGGCTTTCTACTTTGCTTGGTATCAATAAAATGTCGCAGATAACGCCAAACTTAAATACCAGTAATATTGTTGAAGACAAAATAGTAATGCGTCGCACAGCCCATATCGGGTACTTAAAAGGGTTTGAAGAGAAGTACCCATTTAAACAAGACTTTATCCAAAAAATGGACGTGGCATTAAGAAAGGTAGTTACCACCCACGCTACAGAAAAGGAGTAAAAACCACTATAATAATCTTTTCCTTTCACAACTGACAAAAAGCGTATTTATCACCTATATTTTAAATATAGAAAACCCCTAGGCTTATACGAAAAATGATGAGTGTTATTGGTGAAAGTTCAGCCTCCGAAGAAATATGCCAATGGAGGTCCGAATTTAAAGAAAAAGCATGGGAGCAAAGGTATTTAGAGAGTAAATTGCAACAAGACAAAAAAGTAGCGCGTTTTTTAGCTATTGCTGTTGCTACTGTACTACTTTTGATATTGCCATTTGATAAATTAATCATTAAACCACAACATTGGCCCCATCCTGCATTTGAATGGCGTGTTGTAATTGTCGTTGTTTGTATTGTTTCCGCATACAGTGTTATCCATCAGAAGACGAGCAAACAGCTTAAAAAACTTGTATTAGCATTTATTATTTTTTTTCTTTTCAACGTACAAGCGATTGCGCTTACCTACCAAGATCACTACGTACTACATGTGTTCTTTGACGTGATTATAATTGTTATCATTTATTCATCAACTTTGTTATCGTTGAAGCTATCCTCTTTGCTTTGTGTTAGCTATGCGGTAATTGGTAGTTTGAATATCGTTTTTACCAAAACATTAGACACTCATACTGTAGGAATGGTATTGGTGGCTTATCTGTCTGCAAATCTTGTAGGTACAATAATTTCCCAATTAGAACACAGGCTAAGACGAGAGCTATTTCTTCGTAAGGAGCAATTAAAAGAAGCTGCACTGAAAATGGAGTCGTTCGCATTTCGCGATGCCTTAACAAACATCCCTAACCGACGCTCCTTCGATGATAGTTTTGAACATCATCAAAAAAGCGCGAAGCGACTCGCCGCTGAGCACAGAAACGTCTGCCTTATAATTTCTGATATTGATTTTTTTAAAAAAGTAAATGACACCTACGGACATGATGTTGGTGATATAGTACTAGTCAAGTTTTCTCAGTTTCTAGCTGAATCTATTCGCCCTAATGATGCGGTATACCGCTTCGGCGGTGAAGAGTTCATCATGATATTGCAAAACATCAAAGCGCACGAAGCAACAGAAAAAATAAGAAATATAATCAAAAAACTGAATGATCGGGTTTTTACTGTACCTGAAATTAACTACCCCATAACAGCGAGTTTTGGTTTAGCTTTTTTAAAACCAGAAGAAAATTCGCGCGACATAATAGCCAGAGCAGATAAAATGCTTTACCAAGCAAAAGCTAATGGTAGAAATCAGCTTTGCATTGACACTACTGGCACTTTTTAATTTTATTATGAGATTTTAATGTCTACTTTTACTAAGCTTTTTTCAGGACTACAACGCAGTGTATACAGCGAAATTATTTTTAGAGTAGCAAGAAGATTACTTCGCAGTTCTGAAGATCATTCTATAGCTTGGTTGCGGCGCAGGACAAACTTCTTAAGTAAGTTTTTTTACAGTGATACTGCCACTTATTCACAGCCTCAGATTATAGCAGACAGGCAAGCAATACTTATCACACCGATTGAAAACCAGCACCCTACTCAGCAAATTGTTTTCTTTCATGGCGGTGGTTTTGTTCTTGATGGAGGTCATTTCTACCAAAAGTTTTGCCGTACACTCGCTGAGCAAAGTAGGATGAGCGTATTGCTATTAAACTATCGACTTGCACCTGAATATACTTACCCTACCGCACATCAAGATTGCTTATTAATGACACAAGCATACCTTACCAGCAAAACAAGTCACCAATTTCATTTTATTGGTGATTCAGCTGGAGCTGCTTTGCTGTTGACAACCTTCCAGCAACTTGCATCTCAAGGGAAGCATAAAAATGTAGCGAGTTTACTCTTACTGTCACCATGGATAGCTGCGCATACTCATATAAAATCTAAGCAAAATGAAACTCACAGAGATTGTATTAGTCACCAAAACTTAAGGCGATGGTTTAATAGTTACTACCAACATAGTTATGATACTCATTTAGCAAGTCAAGTGTATGACTTTCCATTCCACGCATTACCCGCGGTCTTTATACAATTTGCGAGTGACGAAATACTAGCCCAACAGATCAGAGATTTTATTGACCACAGCCGCGAGAAACATGTTGCCCTAATCACAGATGAAGTGAACCATCTGTTTCACAGTTTTCAAATTTTGGGGCTGTATACACAAGAGGGAAAACAAGCGATGAGAAAAATTGTTAAGTTTATTCATAATGCAAACGCGGTAGTTGTAACAAATTAAGCAACAGAACTTTTGGGAAGAACTCGACCAATGCTATGTGTATTTAAAATGTAACAGTAAATCTCATGGTATATGCATCCGTTATTGTTCAGTATGCAGCTCGTTTGAAGAGTCATAAATATCAACGATTTTACGGGTTTTGGAGTTCCCACCCTAATACAGGTAAAACGGCTAAGCTTAACTAGGGCCTGTTGACCTTTGCTGTTTGATTTTTGTTCCCCTGAGTGTGTTTTGGTCGCGGCGCTCGACTTGCCGCCTAGTAATCTAAGCAAAAGTTGAGCAACAATGAACAAAGCGCACTCAGATGAACCCGAAGGGCAGCGCTTGATTGGCATTTCTTCGGTGTTGCCCCACAAGGATGTGGGGTAAGGTGACTTTGCAGGAGTACAAAGCCTTTATCGCCAGACTAACGATGCTACGCAGGCTCTGCCTGGTATAAATGGCAATCAAACTGCTGCAAAAACAAACTTTAAAGGTCAACAGGCCCTAGGCTTTTATACATATAAAGACGAAAAGGATGGAATATGATTAAACTCGCAAAAAGCTTATTCGCAGCCATAGCGCTCAGTATAATGTTCGTGTCAAATGTTCAGGCTGATGACGTTGAGTTTAAGTTGCAAGAGGTAGCAAAGGGCCTTCACGTGCTATTTGGGCAAGGCGGTAATATTGCGATAAGCTCAGGCTCGGATGGCGTTTATATCGTCGATGATCAGTTCGCTAAACTCAGCGAACAAATTAAAGCCAAAATCAAAACAATCCAACCCAATGCACCTGAGTTTGTTATTAATACCCATCATCATGGCGACCATACAGGAGGCAACGAAAATTTCGCACAAGCGGGCAGCCATGTTATCGCGCATCACAATGTATACAAGCGGTTAGAACAAAAACATGGTGACGGTTCTGACTACTTGCCAACCTTGACGTTTGGCAGTGATATGAAGCTCCACTTTAACCAAGAGCATGCTCACTTGTGGCATTATCATCACGCCCATACCGATGGCGATGCTGTGATCTTTTTTGACCGGGCAAATGCCGTACATATGGGCGATATCTATTTTAATTTAGGCAGCTTACCTTTTGTCGATGTCGACAGCGGCGGCTCCTTAAACGGGACAATTGCAGCGGTACAAGATGTGATAGAGAAAATAGACGACAAGACTACCGTCATACCAGGCCATGGTCCTGTAACAGATAAACAAAATTTACAAGACTATCTAGCACTATTACAAAAAGCGAAAGTACTTATGCTAGATGCAATGAAAAATAATACAAGCTTGGAAGAAGTTTTAGCCGCTCGTCCACTACAAGTACTCAATCTTAACTATGCTAATTGGCTACCAGAGGAGCGCGTTACCACTTTATTCTATCGCAGTTTGAAATCGCCCCAGTAAAATAAAGTGCTAACCTATTTTAAAAAAGGGGATGCCAGTAATGCACATCCCCTCCACCGAAAATACTTAGCTTAAAAACACTACTCCATCGTTGGTGCACTGGCATAAACAAGGTCGACTAAATTACTCATTGTTTTAGACTTTTGCATATATGCTTTCTCCATATAGGCAAGCTCTTGTAGCTCAAATAGTGTGGTCTCTACTAACGCTAACCATTTAGCCGTGGACTCTGGCACCTCTGAGCCTTGCTTACTTGCTTTTTTTAACGCCTCATAATAAATATTAAGATCGTTATACTGACGTAAGTAATCCATATAATAATCCTTGTCACCAACCGATATTCTATAAAGCTGAGCTTATCAAAAACTTCGCCTGAAAATTCTGTCGAACAAAAAAATTCACAACAAAAATTTAAATAAACACCATTACTCAACAACTTACATTAGAATAAAATCATTTTAGTAACATAAAAACAAAACAAGCTTGCAAATTTGGTACATGCGGTTACAATCCAAATTTTACAAAATAGAAACAGTAACGGCGTTAAAATTTAACTTTCGCATATCGCGAGCCCGAGTGAAAAAGGATTAAGTGAGTGGGCAGAACCCGATTTAAGTGTACAGGTGATGATCTTAGAAGACTGCGCATGTCGGCTGATAAAACCACCCAGCAGATGGCTGACTTAGTAGGGATCCGGCGACAAACCTATGAAGAGTATGAAAAAGGTATTTGCAAATTTTCATTCGAGTACTTTTTAGAATGGAGTACATACTGTGGTATGGATGTTAATCCAATTACAGACTACTTTATGGACCTACGCACAAAGATGCAAGACGTAAAACTCTGGCGAGAAAGCCCTTCTCCTGCAAAAAAGCGCAAAAACCAAAAAGGTCAGGAAGATTAGTGTGTTAACATCCACCTTTTAATACAACATCTTTAGTTTCACTTGTTTACAAAACAAGCAACAAGTTATTCTCATTTTTGACGTTTCGCGATAGAGTAGTGCTAACCAAAACACCGAAAATAATCCTGAAGGGAAATCAACATGCAGCTATTCAAAAATGTGACAGTAGGCATACTAACCTTTTGCTTTATCGAGATAAAAAAATTTGTAAGTAAAATAAAACAAGGCACTCGCGTGCGCTTAGTTAATTGCGCTAGTCGTAACAAACATTGCGCTGTAGCAACTCAGTGCTATCGCAACGGTAATACCATGACGGAGTCACAACTGTACCGAATAGTGGGTGGTTCGGGTTTAGACTATTATAAAAACTTGCAGAGTGAATATGTTTACAATCAGTTCAGTTCAGTGCTGAATTGTCAGGACCTGCAGCAAAGCAATCGGGGCTATCGAGGGCACCAACATGAAGATACAGGTGCTGCGAGTATGCACGGTGAAACAGGATTACTAATAAACGATAGAGATTTGAAGCGTGTCAATGGGGGTTCTGGTGGACACCAATTTGAAGATCCGAGAGGATAAAGCACGATACCTTGTGGCTTCACATTGTTATCTGTTTAAGCTCACTCTCTTCATGCTAAGACGAAAGTTTGAAATAATACTAAACGAGTAAAGGACAGCAAGGAATAAATAATGAAAACGTCTTGGCTCTTTTATATTGCAGCATTGCTGTTTACTGGGTTATTGTCATATATACATCTAAATACAGACTTGTTTTATGGTATAGCTACTCTTGTCGTGATGACGACTCTTGCTACCCGTTATAGAAATCAAGTAAATATCGTGCATATCATCACAGTGATATTTCTCTTTACCATAATCGAGTTTGGCTTATTTGAGTTGATTGACATCTATATGCGAGAGGAACCACCATATAAAAAGAACTTTATGGTTTATTTAATGCACTTCTTTGTTGATGTATCAATTCTTTTAATACTAAGAAAACGAGTGATGTACTCTTTATTGTTTATGCGCCGCTTCCACCCAAATAACTGGCGTGCCATTTACATTACCCATGCCGACATTTTATTGTACGGTATCTACATCTTATTTATCATTGTAGACTCAGCCGCATTTGTAGAAAACTTGTTCCGAAATATGGATTATATCTTTGGCGTCTCAGAAGCAACGGCTAAGCCCTTCTGGAGCTGGAACTGGGTTTACAAAAGTTACCCCTACGCAAAAAGTATTCTGCTTTCTTGTGTTGTAACTATCTTACTCGCCACCATTTTTGTAGAAAATCAACGGCCCGAACAGGAAGACGATGATGAAGATGACAACGATGAAGTAATACATAAAACAGATCAACAACAAAAGCCGTAATGGCTTTTGTTGTTGGGTATCTAGTTACCATCTTTTCCCGCGTCAAACCCAAAACCTTTCATTCAGTGTTAGTCCACCTCCTACCTGTTTTCCTCCAAGAATGTATATGATTCACAAAGGAGATGACCAATGAACGAAGAAAAATCAGTCAAGGATGCCATTAACGCCTTTTATAAAGGTGCTGGTGTTGACCTAACGTCTTCAGGTGAAGTAAACGCTAAGGTCGCTGAAATATTTGGTAAGATGGTTGAAGAAACGCGACAATGCACAGCCGCTTTGAAAAGGATGCCTAAACCAACAGCTGCTAAAGCGACAATAGGTTGGATCGCTAAAAACTTTACACAAAGTATTATTAGTCAATTAAGTGAAGAACAGTCGCTTTCGTGTGCGAAAAAGGTGATATTAAATTATAAATCTCCAATGAAGCTAGCTTCTCTTGGAGTGTAACAATGAAGTTATTATTATCAATTGCACTTTTTGCGTTATTACCCACCTCCAGCTATGCAGAAAGCTGGCCTAAACCACAATGCCAAGGCGAGCCATACTGGCTTGAATTTAGTACTGCGAAGCTCTGTATCCCCAAGCAAAACGTTACTCATCTCAATATTCTTCATTCAGAGTTACCCTCGTTCACCGTTACAACTGTGCATGGCGAACTCATTTTTCAGTTACAAACGGCTGAGAATATTACCGGTGGTCTAAATAGTAAATATGGACTTGATCTAGCGTCTTATTTTATCGCATTGAAAAACAAAGATAAGCCAGCCATTGATTACAATATTGCCTACCAAGTCCATGAGCTTACATCACCTAACGACATTGGCATATTTAACACTGAAGACTGGCTGGCCGTATCGCTAATCAACAACACTCGTAGCTTTGATGAGCTTTTTATCTTTAACAAATCTAGCCAACACATACTGCATATTGGTGGTCAATTTGATAGTTTTGAAGCTAAAACACTCTTAGCTCAGTTCCGGTTACCATGATTGAAAGGTATAAAAGACTATTAAAAATTATAATAATTACAAAATAAACAAGGATTTACTATGCGATACCTTACAGCAATAGGGACTTTTTTATTAGCTGCTTACTCTATCTATCTGAATACGGTAATCTCAGACTTAGAGTTTGAGCGAGATAACTTGGAGGAGCGTATCGCAGCTCTCTCCAGCAACATTAAGACTTCCGACAATTTAAAGCCACACCTTGCAGAAGTCGCTATCAGCAAGCCAAAGTCTAATGGTAAGTTCGCGGATGAGAATAGAACTAACCAATATACTGAAGTTAAAACACCTAAAGAAAGTAACGAAAGCACAATCACGCCTTCGAATGATAAAGGGTTTGACGAACAATCTGTAGACGAAACTTCGGCATTCGAATTTTCCGATCAAATTCATTTTTTTTCATGGAAAACGAAATCCTAAACAAGCTGCGCGTAACTAATATTGATTGCCGTGAAACGGCCTGTCGAGTGGATATCTATATCAATGAAGACGAACCAATCAAAACCGCAGCGGCTGTTGGTGAAATATTTGGGAGCGATGAACGCTGGCAAGATCACCCCTTCTATTTTAGTCGATTCTGAATATTGGCGCTTTGATGCTTAGACTGGCCGAATAAAATCAGTCCAGACTGAGCATTCGCTTTATTGACAGCGACGTTATTGCACAGCGTTTCGCACTGTTAATAGCTGATATAAAATCCAGGCATAAAAAAGCCGCAGTTGAGCTAGGATTTTACGGCAGTTTTGGCCTACGCCTGCAAGCACTGCGTTAAGCCTGTCACCGAGCTTTCCTTTTAAACGGTTAAGACCCAAGTGGCCATCTTGTTTCATGTGCCCGATGATTGGCTCTATCGCGTTGCGTCGCCTGAGCTTTTTCTTAATGCTCGGCGTCACTCCACGTTTTTGCCCTGCAATACACACATCATAACGTTCTGCAAAATGCCCGCGATAACCTCTATCTACAAAACAGCTGTATGGCCTTTTATCTGTCACGTTTTCTACTATTCTCAACGTTTCCCATAACGTGTCACCGTCATAGGGGTTGCCGTGCATTGCATGAGCGCACACCACAAACTGCTCTTTCAATGTTGTCGCGACACTCACTTTGACACCAAACTCATATGGCTTTGCGCTTTTCCCCTTGGCGATACATTCAACACCCGGCTCATGTAGGCTATAGAGCTTGTTTTTACTCGTTCTTTCTTGCTTTAACAGTCGCTCAGCCTGCTGCAGAGTATCGAAGAATTCCTTGCTTGGTTGCTCGGTGATTTTCCGCAAGATGTCTTTCATCACTCGCCTGAGATAGTTTTTCTGTTTTTTCAGTGTTTTCTTCATGCGTTTGAATTGTTTGGCATGGGCATAACTTGCCACCTTTTGAGCGGCCTTAGGGCCAACTCGTTCATAACTTTGCCTAAGCACGATGCCGGCTTGCTTAGCGAAGCCAACCAGTTTATTGCGGCATTTTTCTAGTAGTTTACTGTCCGTTGGATGGGCGATATTTTTCTCCATAACGGTGCTGTCTACGACTACTTCTCGCAAGCTTGAAGGCTTGATGGTATTACTTTTAATGCCCGCATCTACCGTGAGTGACAGCATTAACTCAACGCCATCCTCACCAATTCGCTTGCGAAAGCGTGTCATTGAACTGGGATCGCAAGGTGGTTCATGCGCAAAAAATTGCATGCCACAAAAATATTGCCAATACGGGTTTTCGCACCACATGGCCACCGTGTTTTCGTCAGACAGTTTGTGAATTTGTTTCAGGTATTCGAGACCCGCAAGCAGGCGGATAGGCTTGGCGCCAGCGCCTTTATCGCCATAATGCTGTTTAAATTCAACCTATAGACGCTGCCAATCAATGAGTTTTGCCAATTTCACGAGTTCATGACGCGGTGAAACAATATCAATAAGCTCGACTTGAAACAGGTGCTTTTGTGGTGTTTGCATGGTTGGTTTTGGTTTCATTTTTACACTCAAATTGCAATGTTTTGGTTGTGTGATTCAAAAAAGTTGCAATTTGAGGGTAGTAAGATCGTTTAGATCTTCAAGTAATTCAATAAATTAAATTGGTTTCAGGATCGACTAAGTAAGGCTACTCCCTTTTATTTCGGCCCCATAAGGTACAGTATATTACACTCTTTAAAAAAACCATTATATCGAGCAGTCCTCATACGAATATCATCATCTTATTTTGACCAATAAAAACGAGCAGAAAGCCCCCTAATTTATTGGTTAGGGACGTGCTTACTTGCAACTTTAAACATACTTAAAAATCTTTGAATATTTATAGTAGGCGAGTACAACATACTATAAAAATCGATTAATGCATTTTCTATTTTGTGTTGCCATGTTGATGCACGGAGCGCAGACTGAATCAATCTAGGTTTGTATGAAGCTATATACGCTAGCGTTGCAAACGTCCCATAAAAGCATCAAAAGTTAAAAGCTATCCACAACACCTATTCCGGATAGCAAAATACTAGCTGTAACACTATCATGGTGAACATACCTCTAGGCTTGGGTGGCCTTTTGGGATCAGGGGTCCATACTTCCCACGGTTTTGTAATTTCTGGTTGAACTTTGCCCTCAGACCAGTCAAACTCTAAAGCTTCCTGAAATATTTGCTCTTCAATTTCTCTTTGCTGTTCGAGGCTGAATTGTGTCCAAAATCTATTCGAGCGTTTATTTTTTTCATCTAATTTGGCAGTCAAAGGGTCAAGTTCTCGAAATAGCTCAAACTCAGGTGAGTCAGGTAGTGGTTTACTTATATCCATGTACCTCACGATATATTCCCACATTAGATAATTATTAATGGGCATTGATGTATTATCCAAACCTAAAGACAACGTCATCTTTGCATTTGGGAACGAATCTAAGTTATGATGCCTTAACTCTAAAACACTCATCATAGAGCCTACGGAGCCAACCCTTTGCTTTTGTTTGCAAACAATATCCTCCCAATTAAAGCTTAAATTAGCACCTGAAGGAATATCTTTTTCACCATCAATTTTACACGCAAAGCTTACCGTTTGTTCTACGCGATTTAAACACACACCTTTTTTGGGTTTAAAAGACTTTAAACACCCTAATAAGTTAACAAAAAATATTGAATAAATTGGAAGTATTATTAACGCTGGCCAATAGAAATCATCTCCCATAAATAAATACGCGATAAGTTTCCCAAAAAGTGCAAACCACATCAACGCAGATAAAAAGCAGGGGAGTGCAAAAATATAAAATGACCAACTTTGAGGTGCATGTATAAAAATAAAACGATTTTTCCTATCTTCTTCTTTCCTTTTCATGAACATTATATAGAAGGCCAAACCAAATCGCTCTCTAGATA
Organism: Pseudoalteromonas piscicida; assembly: GCF_002208135.1. Taxonomy (NCBI): domain Bacteria; kingdom Pseudomonadati; phylum Pseudomonadota; class Gammaproteobacteria; order Alteromonadales; family Pseudoalteromonadaceae; genus Pseudoalteromonas; species Pseudoalteromonas piscicida. The sequence continues at coordinate 1,038,514 of NZ_CP021647.1, read as the reverse complement.
GACCACCATAAAAGTTTTCAGCGTTAAAAAATCGATTAAAGTTGCATGTCTTAGTTAGTTCTTTCAATCTTCCTCCTAGCTTTCATATTCTTTATAATTAACAGGAAGTTTAAACCCACTCCTTCTTATAAATGGTGTTAGTTCAACATCCAAAATATCACCATCTAGGGTAAAGTTAAAAATCCCACCACATTTAACTCTATCTTTGTTATAAACTGGCTTATGATCTTTTAGCCCATATACCCAAAATCCCTCATAAACTTCTAGGTTAACTTTATTCCGGTACTTGAACTTAACGCTTAACCCTAGCTCTTGCTCTAAGTCATTCATTAGTGGTGCTTCAACCTCAACCGTATAACTTAAACCAAAATTTATCTTACTTTTAACTCTTGGTGCATATAAAATAGAGATAATATACTCATAAAACTTTTCAGAGTTTGAGAAAGCTATATATTTGTTCTCTTCGGTACTAAATTCCCCAAACTTAACCCACCTTTTCAGCTTAGAGTCAGTTAAAACTTCAGCTAAGATTCCAGCTAAAATTGCACATATAAAAAAGGCCCAACCCCAAGGGCCTAATGAACCAAAAAGCACTGCATGTCCAGAAGTAAGCAAAGTGAAACCAGCTGAGACGAGAGAGGCTATTCCAGCATCAACATCCTTTTTCTCAATTAACTCCAAACCATCGTAAATCAAAACAATAGATGCTGCCAGTCCCACAAGACCTGTCGCGCTTCTTAAAATGGTATATGACGTTGCATGACCAAAAAGTACTCCTTGACCTCTACTTTTCGTTAAAAATTTACTATTATCACTAGTATTAATCATAGAGTTTAATAAGGACGTTGTTGCTACTATATTTGCACCTATTAATGCAAAGTTTTTATTTAGCTCATAAAACCCATCTTTTTTTTCAAAGTTTTTTTTGTAATCACTATATTGGAGTATTGCCCCCCAAATAGTAATGGCTACCAACACTCTAGGTATTACACCTTTTGCCGCGGTCTTAAAATTTGATAGTTCGCTATTGGTAAGACCTTGTCTGTGATAACCTCTCCCCAACTCATCAAATAGCTCTTTGTGCTCATATTCGAGCTCAAATAGCTCCTTAGGGAGTGATAAAACATACTTTGTTGAGCTGTTTACATCCCCTTTAAGCTTTTTAAATTCGATAGTTTTTATAGCTAAACTTTCTATACTTTCTTTAGTCTTGGTTAAAATAACTCCGTTTACTTTGCCTTTTTCATCAAATACTTCTAATCCAAGCGCTTTTGCAACGGTAATAAATTGGTTATTATTCTTTGAGCCAACTTTATCTTTTATAACAGCATCAATAATCTTTTTAAAAGCTTGGTGTTGCTTTCTGTTAGTTAGCCTCCCTAATGTCGTTATATCACTAAACTCTTTAGTAAGAGAAAAGTGAGTATCCGGTACGTTACCAGCTGGGAACAGCTTAAGTTTATCTACAAATTCAGGTACGCGACTTTTTATCGTCGAGGCCATAAATCGTTGCAGCTTTTCACTAGGGGTCTGCTTGTCAATAAATTCCTTATGGAGTGCTAAATGAAGATTGGTAAACTCTTCAACCCCTTTAAGAGAAATATCGGAAGCTCCCTTTGTCAGATTAAACATTGATACAGGAGCAAGTGCTTCATCTGGATTAAACTTTTTGGGATCAAAATCCCCAAGCGCAACCCCTATTAGCGTTTCATCGTATTGTGCAGATGCAGATGTATCACCATAAGCAAGCTCGTTGCCACAAAATTGTTTTTGGAACCATTCATTTTCATCAGACACATGTTTGAAGACTAGTTTAATCGCTTTTTTATGTTGTTCATCAAGTTTGCTTGTTAACTTGCTTACTCGCGCCTTATCTAACACGGCCTTGAAGTTTACTTGCAATCCTTCTTTTCTCAGTGCCATTAGATTAAAGTGTTGACAGAACATATGAAAACTATAATGGTCTTGAATATTGTCCAAAGTTGAAAAATCACGAGAGATAAATTGGAGTTTTGATGGCTCAGATATTCCTCTTGGTGGTGTATGATTTTCAGTATAAATTTTGATTAATTTTTCTTTATTTTCATAAAAAGTCTCAACTAGATCTAATATCTCAGCACTGTTACTGCCAACAAGGTACTTTTCAACTTTACTTTCAGAGAGATGTGCAGCTGCACTTCGTAACTCACGACTAAATGAATCTTTTTGCTTATAATTGATTTCAGGTTTATACCGACTTTGAGCAACGTTCCGCATAGAAAAATCTTTTTCATGTAGCTCATCATTTAAAAATACACTTTGAGCAATGATAGCGGACTTATAATAACCGTTTTCTTCCAAAGTCAAGCGTTGAGTTGTAAGCTGCGCGAGGGCTGTTTCACTTAATAGGAAGCATTTTTGCGCTATCCCTAAAACGTCATGTAAATAGATACAGGGTTCGCCGTCTTCGTTGGCTTTTAAGTTTTCAATACTGTCCCAGTTGGGGGCTGATGAAAAATCGATGGTTTGCATCCGCTCGCTACGATAGGTCGAGGCTTTTCCTTCCTCTGGACACTTTGACGTCATCGGCTTTTTATCAAAGCGGCTGTCATCTGGCTTCATATCACCCAGCACGCTGATGTAATCCCACGACCATTGCACGCGTGAAAAGGCAACTTGATAAGTCATGGTTTTAACTGAAGTTGAGTCTGAGAATAGGCCTTTTGCGCGAATTGGTAGTGTGAGTCTTGGCATGTGCGTGCCGTTGTTGGGCCTGAAGCTTTGACCGTGATACTCACGAAGGTCAACTTCACTGAGCATGCCACCTGAAATGGCAGCTATTTCTCGCCACAAATAACCATTAACAAAAAAGTAGTAGTAACCAACCGGCTCATCTTCTTGAAATTCTTTTTGATCTTTAAACATGGGCACGTATTCAGGTGCCTTTGCTTTATTAATATCAAGCGAAGCTTCTGAGAATACACGTAGTTCTACCGTCTCCACAAAAGGAATTTGGTCATCCGGTTTTGGTGATGACGCTCGTTGAACTTCAGCAAAACCAAGTGGCACTGTACAATCTTTGCCATTTAATCCTTGAAGTTGCAATTCCAGCGTACAAGGTGCTTGCTCGTCGTTGAGTTCCGTATTAAAAATATGTGCGCCCATGCTTTATTGCCCTCCCTATTCTAGTTTTTTTTGTTGTTTGTTTGCGCCTTGCTTTATCACGAAATTTCCCTGTGAAATAAGACTACGGCTGCTTTGGTTATTTAGACCAAATGCACTCTGGATTGGGCCTTGTTCAGTAACCGTTGCATCTCTTTTTGCCACTGACAGTGAGCTAGGGGTCGCACCGCCTGGTTGATTCAAGGGAGAAGGCGGCGTGTTTTTACTGTTAGAGATCATAAGGTCTCCTTGGCGAACGGCGGGTTTTCCTTCGATATACACATCAAAAGAGCTGGTAATAAACTCTGCTTTGCCTTTGATAGTGCCGCTGGCAATGCCTTTCTTTCTACCGGGTTGGTCACCTGTGCTTTTTGAAAAGTTACTTTTGATGTTGGCTGCGGGATTGCCATTGATTTTTACCGAGCTTGCCGTGCTCGCTGCATCACCCGATTTGGCGAGATTGCTATAAGGAATTGGCACAACAACTTTACCAATTTTAGTCCAGCACACATCTATGGTATTTAGCATACCACCACTGTCTTTATGGACTGCAGTGCGACCATTAATTAATACGTTTTGGCCGCTTACGATGCCGACTTGCTGCGCTTCGCTATCTACGTCTTTTTCAATTTGTTCCTCAGTGCCAGCCTGCCATCCTATTTTGCGTTCAACCAAATCCAAAAATGCTCGAGCATTGTCAACCGGTTTGTGCATGTCCATGCCAGTATCTGGCTCTTGATGAGGTAAAATTGGCTCGTTTTTTTCGTCGTTCCACTTAGGCGGTGGGACAATATAGTCACTGGCAAACTCAGTTATCATTTCACCCAATACCATATCGCCATATTTAGCGCGCGCAATCTCATCTATAAATGCGTTTTCACCACTGGCCTTGTCAGGAAATACTGCAATTCCATTCACACAGCCAATGGCACCATTATTTTTCGCTGCGATAGTAAGCTTTAACAATGCAGGATTATTATGTCGCCATGACACGCTCCCACCTACTCGAAGCATTGCAGACATTGCATCTTGATCGTACTGAATCGAATCTAGCTCTTTTCCTTTTACTGCCGCGATAAAGCTCATAACACACTCCTTGTTAGTCTCTATTTGTTTCCTGAAGTAGCACACAAAATCGTTGCCTTAATCAAGAATGAATCAAAAGCTTAAACGTACAAAAATTAACGTAAGATTAAAGTTGGTAATGTTTTAAAAGATGATGTAGTAAGTCCTTCTATTCGATTAGGCAGGCAAACACATACTTAACTTAAATTCGTCCATTCCAATCAAAGTTACACCAATAAATCCGCTCAAAATTCATTTTCGCTTGTTTTTTAGACAAAAAATTAAAAACTTCATTGGACAGCGCCGTCAGAACGCTATACTATATGCAGGCTTTAGATACTTAGAGCACTTACTACTGCTGCACTGTTTTTTCTTGATACTCTTTTTTTTAAAAAGTCGTTTATAGATATACCAATGCGTTACTAGCTAAGTTTTATCTATCGCTTTATCGGTGATTTTCACCACACAATTAATTTTTTGAAAAAGGTTTCAATTATGTCTAACACAGTAAACGGCACAGTTAAGTGGTTCAACGAAGAGAAAGGTTTTGGATTCATCACTCAAGAGAACGGCGGTAAGGATGTATTCGTACACTTCCGTGCAATCGTTTCTGACGGTTTCAAAACTTTAACTGAAGGCCAATCAGTGTCTTTCACAGTTGAAGAAGGCCAAAAAGGTCCTCAAGCAAGCAACGTAGTAGTTAACTAATACGTGTTGCTCAGAGCTAGTGCTTGCACTAGCTCTACGAATTCCCCCACTCCTCACTCAGCCTTTCGGCAACATATCTGACAGCAACAACGCAATCCCCAAAAATGACATAAAGCCCGCTATATCTGTAATTGTCGTAAGTACAATTGATGAAGACTGCGCAGGGTCGAGTCCAAATTTTTTCAATGCAATTGGTACAATGGCACCTGAGCTTCCCGCAATGACAAGGGACGATATCATCGCCAGTGCAATAACTAGTGCAAGACCGAGTGATTGACTCCACAAATACACGCCAATACCACAAGTCACTGCGATTGCTATGCCATTTAACAGCCCAACCATCATTTCCTTTAACATCACCTGATACCAGTGTCGCGTTGAAATTTCTCGTAGCGTTAAGCCTCGCATCGTTACAGCCAAAGCTTGAGCCCCCGCATTACCCGACTGTCCAGCTGCTACTGGCAGTAAAATAGCTAAAGCGGTAACTTGAGCAATTAACCCCTCAAATGCCCCCACGACTGCTGCAGCTGCGAATGCTGTTAACAAGTTAATTTGTAACCATGGAAGCCGTTTCTTTACTGCAAACCAACTACTCGATAGGGCTTTTTCATCTTTACTCGCACCTACCATGGTCTGCATATCACTCGCTAAATCCTCTTTGGTTGACTGATAGGCATCAAAAAATCGGATCTGCCCAACGAGCTGTCGCTGAGCATCTAATACTGGAATCGCTCGCACCTTGTGCCCCTCAAACGCTTCCACGACCTGATCTTTATGATCCATCACATTTAGCGTAACTCGGATCGGTGTCGCGACCTGCATTAGGGTTTTACTTGAGGTACTTCCCACCAACACATTAAGGGTTGTTTCGCCCACTAAATCCTGCTGCTCGTTTAACACATAGATGACATCTGGCACTTTACCGTCCAATCGCTTTAGCTGCACGAGTACTTCACGTAGTGTGGTATCTGAGTAAAACGCTTGAACCTTTTTGTTCATCATTCTCGCAGCGGTATTTTCAGGAAAAACCAGCAACTCACTAAGTTCATCCGCTATGGTTGAATGCTGCTCTTTTAATTTAGCGAGCAGTGCCTGCTGCGCTTCCTGCGACTGTTTGTTTAATAGTCCAACCGCAATATGGCTATCTAGGCTGGCAATAAACTGCGCTTGATAATCCACAGGGAATTGCTGGAAAATTTGTTCTGCGGCTCCCGGTGGCAAATATTTCCATAAACGATAAATGATATGTTGTGCCTGCTGTTGTAATAATTGAGCGGCTTCGTCTGGAGGCAAAGTGCCAAGGAGCTGCGCACTTTTGAGCGGAAACTTACTTAAAAACTCGTCACTGAGCTGCTCTACCGCGGAATCTAATGTATCTTTTGCTGCGCTCATCGCTTATTTCCCTCTTTTAACTGGCACCAATGTGTCTAACATACTGGCAAACGAACTAGTATACGCATCTAACAAATCTAAAGATTCGCTTGGCTTATCTTGTGTTTCATCCATTCTGCCGAGAGCACTTCTTACTCTGTGATGTGGCAACACCCCAATAAAATCACCGCTTCGGTTGACAACCGCAACCTGATCTTGGCTTGCCCAAACGGGCGATTTCAAAGCGCTATGCAACTCGGTATAACCACTTAAAGAAACGACGTGAATATCCATAAAATCTGCAACTTCCTGCTGCGGCGCTTTTCGAAGCAGATGATTTAGCGACAACTGACCCACCACATGACGATGCTGATTTACCACATAAACTAGCGCAAACGCAATATAGTCACGTTTCTTTAAACGCAGCAATGACTCCTCAACCGTCATTGTCTCTTCAAGAATTAATACGTCCGTTTCAACCCATGCTCCCACAGTATAATCTGGATAGCTAATCAACATCTTACAAAGAGTTTGTCGTCTTACTGAGATAAGGTTAAGAAAACGTACAAGCTCGTCGTCTTGCAAATGCCTATAGATAGCAGCGATATCTGCCAACTTCATTTTGCCAAGCCATCTCACAATATCCACATCCGTTTGCGTTATCAGGATTTCCGCCGCACTGCGGGGCTGCATGACTTTAAGCACATTTAAAGCAACTTCATTTGATAAGGTTTTTAGCAACTCGGCAGCCACATCTGGCGTTTGCAAAGAAAGTAAGCGCGCTGCGCCAGCTGGCTCTTCTTGTAAAAAGTGTTGCGCAATTTTGAGGTTTAACGCTGACATAGAGCCTCCCTACTGCTTACTTGAATGACTGTGTGCCGCGGTAATATGTGCAGAGTCTTTTAGAAATTGCCTTGCCGGTATTAGGGTTCTACCCTTTTGCGTTTCGATCACTAACATCGTTGCTGTGATTTCGGTAAGCGTTCCTGAAACGCCTGCAATTTCAATTTGATCGTTAATTCGACAGTGACGCAGTGCTTGTTTCGCCGCGACAGTATTTGCAATTAATTCTCGACTGCCAAGACCAAAGGCCAATGCGACTCCGGCACACAGTACGCCCGTCAGCACCACCACCATATTGGTCACAAATTGAATATTTATCCCTAATTGCTCAATACCTATTACCGTTGCGGTAAATAGAATCGCGAGCTTGGCAATATTACCCGCGACTTCGACCCGCGCAAACCCTACGGACTGCGCACCAGCTCTCGCCATTGCACTGGCCAAGTTGCCGAGTAGATAACCGCCAACAATAATAAATATCCCGGCGAGAAGATTTGGTAAGTAACTAAGTAACGAAGAGATCCAATCACTGAAGAAATTTAAGCCAAGGCTAGATGTAGCTGCTGCGATAAAAAACATCATCGTGACCCAAAACACGGTTTTCCCTATCAATCGAGCGTGTTTTAGATTTAGCTGAAGCGTTTGTTCGGTTTGCACTCGTTTACTCAAGCCCGCTAACGCGCGATTGCAAAGCTTAAATAACGAAATAGTCAGCTTGCTCAACAGCCAAGCCACCACCCAACCGACAAGCAGCATAAGTGCCGCGCCCAATAGTTGCGGCGTATGAGTAACAAGTTGATTGATCAATTGCTCGTAACTGGCAGATAAGGCATGTTGCCAATTATCAAAGGTATCCTCGGTGGCCATGTAAACTCCTGAGTTTGCTGAAACAACTTACTTTCAAATCAATACATTCATTGTTATCACAGTGTTAGCCGTTGTCCAGAGAATTCCCCGAAGTCCTAAATATTTAAACTACTAACAATACGTTTGGAATATTTTTGTGCGAATCAAAGCAATTAAGGCGCAAAAACAAGTATCGTCTTTGCGTCCTAGTTGTTTCTTTACATTATGTGATATGGCTACCTGAAGTGGATGGTCTCTCGCTCACCCATTTCTTCCGGTTCCACATTTTTGCCCACCGCTAGTTTTAATAAGCCGCTCAAGTCAGGGCTAACATGCCAAATTTCAGCATCGTCCAGTTCAAAACGAAGCATGATAAGATCGGGGTCATCTTTACCCTTTTCAAACCAGCTCTCGGTCTGCCTTGACCAATGGGCATCAAGTACGTCTTGTCGTGTTTCTTCGATTAAGTGTCCGCGAATACAAGCAAATACATTGTGCCCTTTGCTGGAAAATTGTGCTGTTGCTTTACCACACTTAGCAATCCGATTTGTTTTACTGGTAAAAAACCAAAACTCGCCGTTGGCGTCTTTATCTAACTGTGCGCGCATTGGCTCATGGTGATTATTGTCATCACTCAAACCAATCATCACATTGGGACTACTGTCTAGCGCCTCCCAAAAGGTTTTCTTTATATCTGACATTATCTTCTCCTTATCTAATCAAATTAGCGTCTGCTTGAAACGGCACAAACCGACTATCTCGATTAATTGATATTATCTTGCTGCAAAGCCTCGATAATTGCTTCGTTAAAAGCATCAAGATCATTGGGATTGCGGCTTGTGATCAAGTTGTCGTCTACCGCAACTTTAAGGTCAACCCAGTCTGCACCTGCATTCTTGAGGTCGGTTTTGATACTTGGGTAAGAGGTAAGCGTTTTACCCTCCACCAGCTGCGCTTCAATTAGCAGCCAAGGGCCGTGGCATATCGCCGCAATTGGGCGCTTATTACCAAACTGTGAAAAGGCCTGAATAAATTTAACCGCAGATTTTTCCTGCCTTAGTCTGTCAGGGTTGAACAACCCGCCTGGTAAAACGAGCCCCGCATATTGACTGGGTATGGCTTCATCTAAAGTCAAATCAACGGCGACTTTCTCACCCCAATTGTCTTCATTCCAAGCGGCAATATCACCCTTTTTTAATGAAATGATATCAACATTAAATCCAGCGTTTTCAAGCGCCTGCTTAGGTTTAATCAGCTCGCTTTGTTCGAACCCGTCAGTGGCCAAGATCGCGACTGAAATATTGTCTGAGCTCGTCATCATTCTCTCCTTTCATACATTGTTGTTGTAGAGATAGATGCAGAATCAATACCATTATATAACCATATGAAATGTATGAACTTTAAAAAGCAATGTATCGATTGAATGTAATCTTTACAGCATAAAGGGATGTAAATCTGGACTAGGCTAAGCCTAGTCCATCTTTATTATAGAGAAGAGATAGAGGCTAAGTTTGTGCCAAACTCAAACACATTCAATTTTCCACATTGGCCGAAATGGTTATTGCTCGCATATGGTGTGTTTTGTTGGTTAATGTCGCCTTCCCAACCTTGACCACTTTTAACGAATGCTTTTACTTCAAACCAACCATTGAATGTTTTGCTACAGTCCATTTCTACTTCCAGCAGCCAGTAATGTGCTCCCCATTGATTAAGAGACATGACGCCGAAGCCATCGCTTTCGTAATGTTTTTCCGCGCCCCAACTTGCAGGCCAAATATTGGTTGTCCAATCCAGCGGGCTCCCTTCGGCGCCACTCGACTGCCCAGTTTCAGCCGCTAGCCAATCCAGTCTCGTATCAGCCGTTTTCCAAACCGAGGTTGTCGTGTTTCGCATGTTCAAGTGCTTGATAGGTAAAGAGCAAAGAGTAGGTTCGGTGCTACAATCAATCCCTCGTTGCAATGCAGCTCCGTGATCAAGACCACCACGGACGAACATATCCTGACCAGCTTGAGTTTCGGCTTTAATAAACACAAGTGTACGTTGCCAATCACCAGACGGCGGTGGTGTTGCCAGTTTACTTTGATGATGAATGGCGACGGCATCCATAGCAGCTAAATTAATTTGTGCGTAACCACTGGTATCAACTTCGATGCGTCGGCCTGCGCAGTTTTCGTGAGCGATACCTCCACTTAGCACATCACAATAGGTTCCTGCTGAAAGCCCTGTTTGCAGGCTTTGAACCATACTAGAAGATTCTCGGTTTATGGCGACAAAGCCCAAATCACCTCGAGAAAATGCAATTTGGTTATTACCATTGTCCCACCAGTTTGCTACCGTCCAATTGCCATTAGTATGATTTCTAAACTGCGTCGCTCCTGCGACCATTGGGCGACGATGCTCACACTGCCATAATTGACTAGTGCAATTAAGGTTGCCATTTTGATGAACAGGCACCGAAGGGCCTCCAGCATCAGTGTCGCCATTAAACTCGTAACTAGACATCACTTTAGGGTAGCCATAAGGATATGCCAGCATAAATACATTGGCTAAGTCATATAGTTTACCATCATGAAAAGTAACGATAGAGCCTGCACCACCATGCCCGCGCTGGTTGTCATGATTGTCTGTAAATACTACGGCTTTATAACTTGGCATCATGTCCCACGCTTCGCCAAAGCTTTTTAACCAAGCCAACTTGCCTTGCTTAAATGTCTCGCTCAGTTTAATGCTGTATTTAAACTCGGTGACTAAGCCATTTTGATGATACTCAGAAGCAGAAACCGCCTCGCCTCCTTGGTCAATCACCTCTTGGAAAACGACCGCTGGTTGATTTAGCTTGGCTAACACATCGCCAATATCACTTGCAGGCATGTGCTTGCTTGCATCCAACCTAAACCCTGCCACGCCCAGAGACTGTAAATCGTTCAAAAAGCCCGCGAGGGTATTTTGTACGTAGCTCGCATCAGTGTCTAAATCATGAAGCCCAACGAGTTCGCAGTGCTGTACTCGCCATGCATTATTACCATAGTCTTCAGGGTTT
>NZ_CP021647.1:0-122500 GCF_002208135.1 Pseudoalteromonas piscicida | reverse complement strand
AGTAAAAAGTGCAATGGGTATTGAGCAAGCGGGGGCTGGTGCTATTGGCTACGCGGTAATGCAAGCGATGCTTCAAGGGATCAAGCGCGGCTTATTCTCAAATGAAGCCGGCATGGGTAGCGCTGCAAACGCAGCAGCAAGTGCAACACCAAATCCAAACCATCCAGCATCACAAGGTTATGTACAAATGCTAGGTGTATTTGTAGATACCATAGTGATCTGTACCGCGACCGCTTCGCTTATTCTTTTATCTGGTCAGCTTGAGCCAGACTCTGGTTTAACTGGCATTGAATTAACGCAATCTGCATTGGTTCATCATGTAGGTGAATGGGGCGCAATTTTCGTTGCGGTAGCTATTCTATTTTTCGCTTTTACCTCTATTGTTGCCAACTATAGTTATGCAGAAACCAACCTACTGTTCTTAGATCACCATTCAAAGAAAGGCATGATGGTATTCAGAGCTTGTGTATTAGGTATGGTAATGTTTGGTGCGGTAAGCGAACTTGGACTGGTTTGGACACTCGCTGATATTTCAATGGGTTTAATGGCTGTAGTTAACGTGATTGCACTCTTTATGCTTCGCAAAGTCGTGCTATGGCTTGCCAATGATTATAAAAAGCAGCTTAAAGCTGGCGTAACCCCAGAGTTTGATCCTAGTACCAACCCTGAAGTAGAAAAAACACTACCAAAAGGCATTTGGATTAAATAGACCAATACAGCGCACTAATGCTTATATTTAGTGCGCTTTCTTCTTATAAAACCCAATTTTAATAAAGAAGAACACAAAAACACGCCCTTGAGTTCATTTAATGTCCAAACAAACCAACCACTTATTGCCTTTCAAAAAAAAATCCGTATAGTAAAGCACAAGTCGGCATATAGCGCAGCTTGGTAGCGCACTGTCATGGGGTGTCAGGGGTCGCAGGTTCAAATCCTGCTATGCCGACCAGCTTTTCCTTACCCTATTTAATAGCACCTTAATTTCAGTAAAATAGCTGCAAAACTCCCTACTCACAAACAAACATAGAATTTCCCTTTATATACACTTACAACATCTCTCTTTAATACATACCAATCAAAGATAAGCAGCTCGTACCTAGGATTCAGAGTGCGATTGCTAATAGTGGACAACAATTGAAATCATTTGTATTGAACGTTTATTTAAGCGATTGATAAGCTTTTCTTTTAAAGCTCTAGATACTTTTAACTTCAATTTTTGCTCTTTTGCTGTGATTAAGTAGATATTAACTCTCAGAGGCATATATTTATCTAAAGTGCCTGCACTTTCACGATACCACTGTTCTAATCTTAAAATCTCTTTATGCAGACAAAGTGTTTTCTTGAAAATTTCACCGTCCTCTAGTTTAAAAGGCACGAGTCCATGAATCGCTAAATCAATATTTGATTCCCAATCATCCCAAGCTTTCAGCTCAATACACAACCTTGAGATAAAAAACTGACGAGAACCATAGTTCACAATTTCAAATTCACACGGTATTTTTTCAGGGGATTTAGATATTATTGGTAACGCCACTGAACCAATATGCTCGATCTTTCGGCCTTTAAAAAATGTGTAAGCCGCAAATAGCACACCAATCGCGCCTATTGCACTAAACCATAGACCTAACTCTGTTAGATTCACAATTTACACTCCGTAATCTCTGTAAAGAATCAGTATAATAACCATTCAACAGTTTAAGCTAAGATCGCCAAATATAGACGTCAAGTTCATTGCTTCGTAGTCCTGTATATGTAAGTTAACCGAAACTATCACGGCTTAGTCTATTTGTAAGCATTTAAGTAAATTACCTCAACTCTGCCCTTAGCCTCTATTTTCCAGTTAATTAGTAAAATGAACATGATGGACTATTAACATAATTTATAGCTATAACACTTAATAAATCAGCTCTTTCACAGTAGTTTTCAACTAACCGCAGCAATCACAAAAACAATATATTTACATTAAGGTAATAATACTGACAAATAGCCTACCTAGTATTGCGTGACTTTCAATTAAGCACGGAGATTAAAATGAAATTCGCAATACTTATGCTTGCAGTCAGTGCGACTGCAAATGCAAACACCAACATATGTAGCAACTACGGCTGCCCAACTGGCACGCCATCAAGTAATGATATCGTTGAGCGACCTATATATGTGCTTAGCAATAATCGCGCAACAAAGTTTGCGGACTGGGTAGCATACAAAGTCACACCAAGCACAATTGATGGCCCAAGCCGTTCAAGGACTTGGAAATCTGACCCTAAAATTGCAAGTAGATACACGCTAGAGCCAAGTGACTACAGCGATGCATGGGCAACTATTCATACAGATAGAGGTCATCAAGTGCCTTTGGCATCGTTTTCCAATACATCCAATTGGAGCGATACTAACTACCTCTCGAACATTACCCCGCAATCATCAAACCTTAATCAAGGCCCATGGGTTAAATTAGAAAATGCAGTGAGAAGTTTAGTGCGAACGGGCGAAAATGCTTATGTGTTCACGGGTCCCTTGTATGAATATTACTTTGCTACCTTGCCTGGTGCTGATGAATCTCACACTATTCCGTCAGGCTATTTTAAGGTCGTTGTCACAATAGCAGGCTCAAATGTGAAGGCTTCTGCTTTTATCATGGAGCAAACTTCTGGTAGATATCTTGATTACTGCAAAACAGAAGTAACCATTGACGAAGTAGAACAAAGAGCTGGCCTAAATATCCTACCTAGCCTGCCAAGCTATAAAGCCACCGACATTGAGGGTCGAGTCGGCGGTCTTAGCTCACAACTAGGTTGCTAATTATGACGGCTACCAGTTGGTAGCCCTTTAATTCACTTTGTACTTTGCTCTTAAACATGAGCTCCACGATAACAAGTCTTATTCTTTAGGTTAATTTAAAAATAGCTAAACAACATCAGTGTCCCAACGCCAAACATAACAACATTTTCTGTTAGTGATATAAAGCCCAAAGGCACATCTGTATCGCCGCCAACGCATGCGCATTTTAGCGCTCTTTTATCAATATAAACTGCCTTAAACACCGAGATTGCGCCTGTAAACCCTATAAATATTGCCACCGGTGCATAATACATGGCAGGCAAAGTTGTTAGCATACAAACGCCAGCATATAACTCTAAGTAGGGATAAGCATACGCGTACCTTAAATGGCGCATCGCTAACAAGTCGTAAGTGATAAAGGAGTTTGTAAAGCTATGAACATCCCGTATCTTTTGTATCGCGAGTAACAGCATGGAAAACCCGATAAAGGACATCGCCCATTCTTTGAGATCATCGACAGGAAACTGTGTCGCGGATGTGACCAACAGCGCGACTAAAAATATCGAAATTACCGGCCAGTATACGTTTTTCTTTTCCTTATGTGACGGCTTGCCTAGATATCGGCGCAGCTTTTCATAACCACCAATATGTTGATCGTTAATAAATATTTGTGGCGTCGTGTCGACGTTATGAATGGCTTTAAACTCATCCGTCTGCTCTCTTGATTTAAGCACTCTATCCTCTACACAAAAACCTTCTCGTGTAAGCAAATCCTTGGCTCTGAGACCAAAAGGGCAAATGTGCGATGAGGTATGCATTCGGTAAAGTATTGCGTTTCTCACTGGTGGCTCTCCCTATTTCCTACAAAATAAGTAAAAGTTACCAACCGAGTAAATCGGCTAGGTAAATTCTACTCGCGTTGCTGCAAATTGAGCGTAATAATTGTAACTCCAGCGAATTTCATACCACCTGCAATTATATTCAGTAACATGGAAGCTATTTGAGTTTATTGATGTATCACAATCAATTTAATCTCGGTTGAGATAACCTTAGGTAAACCTGATCTTGGTCAGCAAACCCGTTATTAAGCCGCGATTCGCGTAAAAAAGCCTTCTGACTATAAAGTCTTAGATTTATATTTCGCCCTTTCTTTAGCTACCGAGATAAAAAACAATGTCAAAAATAATGGGTAGAGAAATAAAGTTAGGCAAGCACAGTGTTTTGCTTTCAACAACGGATCTGGAAAGTCGAATTACATATGCAAATCAGTCATTTTGTGACATCTCTGGCTTTAGCATTGAAGAAATGCTCGGTCAGCCGCACAACATAGTACGCAATCAGGATATGCCAAAAGCGGCATTTAGAAATATGTGGTCTACCATTCAAAACGGTCAATCGTGGATGGGGCCAGTTAAAAACTTAACAAAAAATGGGGATTACTATTGGGTAAACGCATTCGTCACTCCAATTAAAGACGAACGAGGCAATATCATTGAATACCAGTCTGTAAGAACTTGCCCATCTCCCGACGTAATTAAACGCGCAGAAAGTGATTATCGCACGCTTGATATCCAACAAAAAACGAGCCGTTATGACAGCAATCGCCTCTCTTTTATCTTATTGTTTTTAGTCGCGATAACTTTGCCTTTTGCTTCTCTATTGAACAACCATTGGTTTAGCCTGCTACCATTGACTCTATTATTCATCACAATCGTGTTAACCGCACATTTTCGCTCTAAATATAAAACTCTGCTCACACAAGCCAAGACGATTTTTGATAACGATTTAATGTCTGTGATATACGGTCAATCTCGCGATCGAATTTCTGATATTACACTGGCATTTGAAATGCAAAAGGCGAAAATTTCCGCGGTTGTGGGTAGAGTGAACGACGTATCCGTTCGAGTAAGCGAAAACGCAAAACTTACCACTCAAAGCGGCCAATTTGTTGCTGAATTACTAACACAACAAACAAGCGAGGTAAAAGAAATGGTCGTTTGCATGGACGAGTTTTCACAGACGATTGATGAGCTTTCAGAAAACGTAAACCACGCCGCAGATGCAGCCAATAATTCGGAGCGACAGGCTGGGCTTGGTAAAACTGCCGTCAAAGAGGTTATCGATTCTATTCACTACCTCGATGAGCATTTGATGGAAGTAAACAATGCCGTAAATCGCCTAGTCTCAGGTAACGATCGGATTCAAAATATTCTTACAGTTATCAACTCGATTGCGGATCAAACCAACTTGCTTGCGTTAAATGCCGCAATTGAGGCCGCCCGAGCGGGCGAGCATGGCAGAGGATTTTCAGTGGTAGCAGATGAAGTTCGCACGCTTGCACAGCGCACACAAACTTCCACAGAAGAAATTACACAATTACTCAAAGAGCTAAATGATATTTCCAGCTCCGCTGTTGAGTCAGTGAAAAAAAGTAATAGTTCATCAAATCAAAGTGTTGACCTTGCAAAAAATAATGGTTCAAGCCTTGATACCATCCAAAGCCATGTCACGCATTTAGCCGATCTCAATCGCAGTGTTGCCGCAGCCATTGAACAACAAAGTTGTGTGGTAAAACAGATAAGCATAAACGTTGACAGCGTGACCATGCTTGCGGAAAGGGGCACAGAACATGGTGAGAAATCTTTTCTTTTAAGTCAAGAATTATTGAGTCAAATTGAGCAGCAAACACGTCTAATACAACAATTTTCTCAAACATGAGAAAACCAAATAAACCGCAACTTATTATGTGCGTAGATCAGAGACTAAAAAACGCTTAGATATCAGTGGACCTCAGTATTTAATTGGATACCTTGGGTCCACTGACCTTGCAGCTAAAACCAGTATTATAGTTCGGCCTCAAGAATGGCGAGTGCGTCCTTTTCTGCCTGTTTCACATTGCCATCGGCTTCAATAACACGCACGGCTAAATCTTTCGCAAGTTTACGCATCGGCTCATCGATAATGTTATTCATGCGGTGTTGCACATAAGCTTCAATGTCATTATTTTTTATCGCAACAACAGATTTTGAAAGGCTATCTTCGATGTAATCGTCTAATGCGATTGCAGAGTTCCACTGCAGACTTTTTGCCCACTTTCTCACAACATGTTTTTCACTTTCACTGATGACGCCATCAACACCAATAAATAGTAATGCGATATCAATTAGGGCTTCTTTTTGCATCTGATCGACACAAATACCTGTGTCAAAGTGATTGAGTAGCTGTTCAAATTTCATAATTCTTCCTTAACCCTTTTCTGCGAGACAAGATCACAGATATTTCAAGACGGAACAAAAAACGCTAAGATTTAAACATATGCTAACTTTTTCCATTTGTCATATTAAAAAAGTGCAAGTTCAATTACACCATACTCCTCCGTAGGCCGTAAAAAAGTCGAAAAATAAGGAGGAACCACTCACTACATTTCACTTTTCACAATTAAAAAGTTCCCAAACACAGCCAACAATATTACCTCTATCGCTAAAAAGCATTATGCATGCGACCCAACACCTAAAATACATACGACTAAAGAAGCAACCTTTAGAGAAAACATCAATTATAAAGTTTGATTTAGTAAGAAAAGATCATGACCTCCACAATTGATTCATTTTGTTGAAATAATTTGCACACTCTCAGAATCAATCAAAGAAAAATAGGAACAACAATGAAAGAGTTAAAACTAGAAATGAACTTATCATTTTTCATTTCCCTTTCTATTATAGCGTTTACCTTACTTGTTCTAGATGCCTTAATCGTGTCTGAAAGAATTAGCATGGTTTCTATTGTCCAACTAACGCTATCTGCAGCAATCATGTTCTATATAGCTACAGGGTTATGGGCAATATTCAGTGGTCAAAGCCGAGTGATCATCTGCAATCAAGGTGTGGTTTATCACAGTTTGTTAGGTCAAAAGCACTATATTCCAGCAGAAGAGGTGGAAAAAATCTCCGTAGAACGATTACTTTGGTTTAGTTATACCAAACTTTATCTGACGAGCGGTGTACTAAGAATTTGGTCTTTCAAACCCAATCTTGCGCAACAGCATAGCCTTAAACTACTGGGCTATATTTAATCCCGCGCTTATTGGTGTACAGTCGGCCTCATAAAGTTGCTTTCAAAATGGGGCATTGAGTAAGATAACCTAAATTTATGACGAGGTTATTATGCAAAGACAATATGCTATCGGTACGCCCGGTGTACCTTGGACTTCTACAGAAAGAACGTTGTGGTTAGAAAACCAAACGGTTAAACGCTCGTACTCTGAAGAAGTCGTCACTCAAGTAGAAGTGCTCAAGCACGCTTTCGACATAACCGAATACGGCCAGCTTGACTACCCCAACCAAACCTATTCTCTGTATGCACTAACAACAAAGAATTGGCAGCAAAGCAACCCAACAATACTCGTTACCGGTGGCGTGCATGGCTATGAAACAAGTGGTATACATGGTGCGCTCGCTTTTGCAAAATTAGAGGCACAACAATATGAACATGCTTTTAACTTCATTATCTTGCCTTGCTTGAGTCCTTGGGGTTATGAAACGATAAATCGCTGGAATCCACAAGCCGTTGACCCTAATCGCTCTTTTTATGCAGATAGTCCAGCACCAGAGTCTCGATTAGCGATGAACTTTGTCGACAAAAAAGCAGCGGATATTCTTTGCCATGTTGATTTACACGAAACCACAGATTCTGATAATTCTGAATTCCGTCCCGCACTGGCTGCAAGAGATGGTAAAGAAAATCACAATTGGAACATTCCTGACGGTTTCTATTTAGTCGGACATACTCAAAAACCAGAAGCTAAATTTCAAAAACGTATTATCGAAGAGGTTGCTGCGGTAACTCAAATCGCAGATGCTGATGAATATGGGCAATTAATCGGTGTTGATATAGAGCAACATGGCGTCATTAATTATGATGGCACTGCGTTGGGCTTATGTATGGGCATGACAAATGCGGCTTTTGTAACAACAACTGAAGTTTACCCTGACGGTAAAAGTGCAACGCCTGAAAACTGTATAGCAGGTCAAGTGGCATCCATTAAAGGGGCGATTAAGTACCTACAAAACGAAGACCTTTAAGGTCAATGGAGGTGTGGTTTTTTGAAACCACACCTCTGCTCCGAGAATAAACTGTACCAGCCATGTTGTCATATCGTGCAGTATTGGAACTTCCCTACCAAAACACTACGGTCTACCATAATAAATCTTAATTCGCTAAGTCTTCCTTTCCACTGACAACCCCAAAGATTTCTTTGAATGAAGTCGGTTTTTGCAAAATACTCACTGGAATATGCAGTGCTCTTGCGATATCACTAGCTGAGATCATGCCTCTCAGCCCTTCAGACCCAACTAATAAAACGTGCTGTAACCCCAAACTCTGCAACGTTTCTAGCACATCTCCTATCGTACTTTTAGCAACCATTTCATAGGGAACAGCATAAAGTTCTTCTTTACTCACCATCACATCTTCAACGCACACATCCTCTCTCGACACCTGTTTTCTTTGCGCAACACTTAAGACCTTTCTGCCAGTGAGGTCGCGACAGTTTACCACTCCCAAGAAATTATCATCCTCGTCAACCACAAGTTTTGAACGCACGTGGCCGTTTTTCATCATGTACAATGCATGATCAATATCAACGTCTTTTGCTATCACCTGAGGCTGCCTGCGGGTAAAGTCAGTTACCACCTTAACCGCGCTACTGTCCATATTTAAAGGTTCTGAATCGAAGTGATCACAAAGCTGAAATACCCCTTCCAACTTAACAGTTTTTAACGCTTTGTATTGGCCCATTTTATACTCCTGCATTTATAAAGACCTTCGAAAGTCTGGTTTTTATGTTGCTGCGAACAATTCACAACTACAAATAAAGAGGACAACCAGTGTAAAGGCAGTAAAGAATTATTTTAGGTAATTGGAAAATTAAGAGAGATTGCGAAAGCTCGAGCACACGAGAGCTAATCTCATGTCTCTCTAATCAACCTGAGCTGCGGATAATAAGCTAGCTCATTCCTCATCCAAACCTCAGGTTAATTAAAATATGGTTTATACAGCGGATATATTCAAGTCTCTGTTGTCTAAAACTCCTGTAATCTCAGTGTAATGCCGTGTAATAGCTATATTTATGTAAACGAATTAGACTGAAGATGTTTGCTAGGACTTATCACCCTAATATCAAACAATTGGTTTAGCCATTGGAATTCCGCGTCAAACTAGAAAAACTGTAATTCCGAATTAGACCAAGCTGGTACGTAAGTACTGGTGAATTCTTCCCTCAACGAGACCCACCTCGTGGGTCTTTATCATTGAGTAGAAGGGAATAAAATTGTATGCTTCACGGCACTTATACATTGATATACATGAAATTCACGACTTGGTGAATTATTGCATCTACTTTGTATAAGCATGTAATTTTCATCAAAGTTATACGGAACTAACTATGGCTTATTTAATCGACGAACAGAAACTCGAACGAGTCTATCTTAAAAGCTATCATACGGTGGGCCGCTATAAATATAGTGTAGACACCTTGATAGACAAGCCGGGAGTTTCACGACATCACGCCATTATCGAACTCAATGAAAACAAGTGGTTTATCAGAGACGTGAGTACGAATGGTATCTGGATAAACGACAAAAAGCTCGATAAGAACTTGCCATACCAGCTATTCGAAAACGATAAGATTGATTTTGCAGCGCCGGGTCAAAACTCCTTTGTGGCGGCGAATTTGCAAACCGAGTGTCAATATTTAGTTTCTCAGTCAAATAACCAAAAAGTTATAGAAGTAACCAATCAACTTCTATTACCAAGTGAAGATGATCCTAAACACATCATTTACTACGATAAATTGCTCAACTATTGGTTTTTAGAAGATCTCAACACCTCGGATCGCCAAGCTTTAATAGACGGCAGCATTGTGTCGTTGATGAACGATCAATGGATGTTTTTTTCTGCCACGACTATTGCTGTAACTAAGCACCTTGAATGCCAAAAAGCAGCTAAACCAATGGCACTAGAGTTTAATGTTAGTCAAGACGAAGAAGATACTCAACTAACGTTAAGTGTGGACGAGAAGCACCTAGATTTAGGCATAAGAAGTCATCACTACTTACTGTTACTGCTTGCAAGAACCCGGATCCAAGATAAAGATGCGGGCCTTGAGTCCGATGTTCAAGGTTGGGTTTATCGCGATGACTTAGCAAAAGCACTCGGTGTACAAACAAACCATATGAATATTATGGTCCACCGTGCACGTAAGCAATTCGTCGATTCTGGTGGTGAAGATTACCCAGAAGCAACATTCTTATTAGAAACTCGCTGCGGTCGAGTAAGATTAAATTGCCAAGATATCACGATAATAAAAGGCTCTAAATTAGAAACTCGCATGACAACTTAATCGATATGTGTAGTTGGGCAAAAATAGCATCCTGCCCAACTATCACCTATGCTTTATACTCGCCAGCATTAATCACTATTTTGTTTTCGAGCTCTTTATAAAGCCCCAATACAAATAACAGTTCCACGAGCACGAATAGTGGTCCAATTGCCAAACCGATTAGATCATCGACAAACGCAGGCTTTTTTCCCTCAAAATAATGACCAATAAACTGTAACACCCAGCCAACGAAGAAAACACCAGCCCAAAATAATACGGTCATTACTCCAGCATTAATGATGAGTGGATTCAACGTTAGAACAAGGAAGTAAAAAGCCAGCATGATAGCGCTCATCATGAGCCCGAATACGAGGGATAACATCAGGTAATAGCCACATAAAACTCCCCCTATCAACGCGGCAAGCGTGATAGTAACCCCAGATATGTCGAATAGCGGGATAAAAGTCATACCCACAACAGCAATCACAATTAACGGGATCCCAAAAAAGTGAGTCAGAATGTTCTTTTTACTGCGATGATACATGGCATATTGGCTTAGTAGTGTCTCTAGTTTGTTCATTATTGTTTTCTCTTTAATACCAATTACCCTACTGATAATTAGTCAACTAAGTGAATTAATCAATAAAAATTTCATTAGAGTATTAGCCGCTAGATAAATAACCAGATAAACAGCATAGCAAATACTATGGTCTGTATTATGAGCACCATCAAAAGCTTAAAATTAAAGCTTGGTTTGATGGTTTTATGCCTGAGCATATACATTGCCAGTGGTGTGATAATATTGAGCCCGAGCAACCCACACAGTATCAAGTTGCGCTCAGAAACGCGTGATTGAGCAAGCGTTGAAGCTCGCTTATCCCACCAAAAAAGCCCAAATACAAATAAATTGATAACCAACAACACCGCTGCGGAAATAACCCCCTGCCATGGCAGCTTAAATACGCAAAGCCCCCCTAACCATACGCCAGCGCCCCAAAATAGCCCCATCTGGTGATGCATTAAACGAACGCCTGACATGCTATTTTTCCTGTCTTATTGTATTGATTTGAATAAAAATTTCAGCGGTAGCATAAGCATCGTCCATTGCACGGTGATGATTAACCAGGGGTACATTCATCGCTTGGCAAAACGCCCCGAGCGCATAAGAGCGCAGGCCTGGTACAAACTTTCGACCTAATTGCACAGTACATAACTTCGCACGAGTAAACTCTCGGCCGACTCGAGCAAACTCCTGCCGAATAAAGCCATAATCAAAGTTCACATTGTGCGCGACAAAAATAGCACCTTGGCTAAACTGCTCAACTTGCTCCAGAATTTCAAAAAACCTCGGTGCATCACTCACCATTGTCTGAGTGATCCCCGTCAATTCTGTGATCTTTTGTGGAATACGGCGCATCGGATTAATAAGAGATTGCCATTGCGCAACGACTTCTCCATTAATAACTTTTACCATGGCAATCTCGGTAATGCGATCAAACTCTTTGTTGCCCCCTGTGGTTTCAATATCGACAACGACATAGGGTTGCTCTTTGGAGATATGCCACTCAACTGTTTGCAGTCGGGTGGGAATATTGCACTGCAAGAGTTTAGAAATGTTAACTAGCTGACTTCGGCTAAGACTATCTCCTGGCGCCTTGATTTCTTCAAACCTTAAACCCGCTTTTTTGTCGACTATCATCAGGTCGGGAAAACCAGATTTCATCAGAAGAAAGTCACTACACATTAGCCTTAAAACGGATTTGACATCCTCAATTGACAAGTTAGACAACAATATTTTTATCGAGTCGAGCACTTTATCGTGCCAAATAAACAACCGATTTGGTTCTCCATAATGTTCGCTCACCTGTCGTAGCAGCCAGTTAATCCAAGCCGAAGTATCTGTAAAATTCGCTAAACGACATTCAATCTCTTCCTCAAATTCGCGGTAAAAGCGATTTTCTTTTAACGCCAGCGGAGTTCTAGAAAATCCATTAGCAACGATACTTTTTGGGTGATAAAACAATTCTTGCCAAAAGGTCAGTCCGAATAAGGCCAGCCAAATTTCATTTTCAACGTGATAGGCTTCAATACCATGACGTTTATAATGAGCAATAACACCGACTTCTGTTTGTCCCTTAAATGCCTCATCGACTTGGATTGCGGGTTGGCTTTTTCTTAGCATATCAGTGAGAACAGAAGTGCGTTTTTGGTTAAATTTACGCTGGTAAAAATCCTCAGCAAAGATCGTTAATGTTTCATCGTTTTCACTCTGTAATATGCGCTCTAATTGCTCACGAACCAGTTCAACCTCACCTTGTTTATAATTATGCCGTATCAACATCTCACGAGCTTGAGGGTGCTCACTCATACGCAATAAGGTTGTAAAGTGGACGAATTCAGGACCTAACTTTCTGGCAAGTGTTAACAGGTACTTTGCATGTGCAGTCATTGCATATTGCCCATCGACTTTAGGCAATTGTTGCTCTGTAGCCTGTTTAGCGCGCTGTACTAATTCATCTTCTGGGACGTTCTTGAGCTCACTGAGTGCATTTGCATAATAAAACGCACTCACCGCTTCTGCTCTTTGCTCAAAATGTGCATGGTAACCGGCGCCAACGCTTCGGGTATTCATTACACCAAGATCTCGCATCGAAAATTGCGCTAAGCTAAAACCAACTTTACCAAAGTACAAAAATAGAAAGTAGTCGATATCGGCTTGAAATGAGAGCGTGAGATACTGGGATAGGTATTCTTGTGCATTTAGATGTTCAACGCAGACAGATTGATTGATATGCGCTACCCAGAGCGATTTTTTTGCCGATTTATTTGGCAGTGTAGTTAAATTCTCTCGCTCGGCAAGTTCAATTAGACAGGGTTTAGTTAAGCAATGTAGCAGTGCTTGAAAGTCGTCTTGCTGTACTTGACGAAGTAATCCCTTAGCTTTTAATGAAAACGCGACTTCACAAATATTATTGATCTCTTCGTAGCGCAGTGAATTGACATTCAAAAAAGGGGTTTTGCGGGAAATAAACCGCACTAACAAACACAATTCATCTTCAGGCAAGCGTTGTAGCTCAGCCAGCAGCTCACGCTGTCCACTACTTAATAGCGGTTGACATACTTTAAGTAAATAATCGCTAAGCTCATTAAAGTGGCTCAAGTAATATTTGGCGGGTAATTCTTTTCTCAACACAAATTCAGACAACTGTTTTTATATACAGTACAGACTACCATGGATAGAGCATATTGCCAATTTGCTTCAGTTACCCCTTAAGTCGTTTCTTCTGTATCGTCAGTGGATGCGTATTCGCTTTTGTATAGCCAATATTGTAGTTTCTCGCTCAATGGCTCCTCCGAAATGGGTTTTGTGAGATAGTCATTCATGCCTGCATTTAAACACTTTTCCCTATCACCGGACATTGCATTGGCTGTCATGGCCAATATTTTTACTCCCTGATAACTCTCACCTGCAGCTCCGTCTCGGATTAACTCGGTAGTCCGATAGCCATCCATTTCTGGCATTTGACAATCCATTAAGATCAACTCAAATCGACATTCATCTTGTTGAGATTTGAGTAGTTCAATGGCAAGTAGTCCGTTTTCAGCAACTTCAATATGGGTTATACCCAATTTTTTGAGCATACTTAATGCGACAACTTGGTTCACCTTATTATCTTCAACCAGTAGAATGCGACAAGGTGTTGGCCACGTAAATTCGGTTTCGTTCGCCTTTCTTACCAGCTTCAGATAGTGACTCGTAACCAGTGGTTTCGCATTCGCCAGCGCCTTGCCATCTTCAGCTAAAATGGTTAACGCATCAAAAAGGTCTTTGGTTGTCACGGGCTTTGGAAAATAGCCTGAATAGCCACGATCCGCGTAAAACTGGCCATCCCCCTTGGTACCCATTTGCGTCATCATGACAAGTTTTATCGCTTTGAATCGCTTATCATTTTTTAGTGCAGCACCGAGCTGCTCACCCGACATACCTCTGAGCGTCATATCCAATAAGGCGATATCAAACACATATTTATCACGTTGGTATTCAGCTTCACACAGCGAGAGTGCTTGTATTCCAGAGCTGGCTTTATACACATCCGCACCCCAGTGCCTCAATTGAGATTCCAAACTCGTCAAGGCAGAGAGATTATCGTCAACTAGGAGTATTTTGCTCCCTTGTAAATCAATTTTTGCAGCTTCGAACTGAGTATTATCGCCATGGATCAAAGTCACGAAAAATTCAAATTGGCTACCATGTCCAAACCGACTACTAACAGCGATATCGCCATCCATTAATTCACAGAGTTGTCTCACAATAGCAAGCCCCAACCCAGTCCCTCCATACTTTCTAGTAGTAGAGGCATCAACTTGAGAGAATTTAGCAAAAAGTCTATCCGCTTTGTCTTCTGGTATGCCTATGCCGGTGTCTTCTACTGAGCAATGAAATCTCAGTTTATTGTCTACCTCACTAAACCAAGCTCGGATGATGATCTCGCCTTGCTCGGTAAACTTGATTGCATTACTAATTAGGTTGGTGATGATTTGTCGAATGCGGCTCGGGTCCCCCTGCACCAATGGCTTTTCAAGTTGGGTAACATCTAGAATAAGTTCAAGTCCCTTTTTCTGTGCTTGCAACGCAACGGATTCAATCAATTCGCCAAGCAATGCCCTAACATCGAAATCTAGTGACTCAAGCTCAAGCTTACCCGCCTCAATTTTAGAAAAATCTAAAATATCGTTGATGAGATTTAATAACGACTTGGCACTGCCCATTGCTAGACTCACTTTATGTAATTGAGTTTGAGTAAGGTGCTCATCTTCTAGCAGACTTAACATGCCTATTACACCATTCATTGGCGTGCGGATCTCATGGCTCATTGACGCTAAAAACTCGCTTTTAGCTTGCGCGCCCTGCTCCGCCGCTTGCTTCGCTTGTTCTAGCTCCTTTTTCGCCTCAACAGCAGCAGTAATATCCTGTTGGATACCGACGAATGCCGTTAATTGATTTTGTTCGTTGAACACCGGAGAGATCTGTAAACTATTCCAGAATGCCTTTCCAGATTTGGTGTAGTTTATCAATTCAACTTTAATTAATTTGCGAGCTATTATTGCTTCTCTGATTTCGTCTAAAGCTTGCTGTTGGGTATGTTCACCTTGCAAAAAGCGACAATTTTTACCCAGTACCTCATCTCCATATTCGGTGATTTGTTGAAATGTCTTATTAGCAAATACGATCGGTAATTCAGGCTTATTCGCGTCAACAATCGTTATGCCGACATTTGCGCACTCTATCGCTTGGGCAAGTAAATCATTTTGTTCCTTTGCCTTTCTCAGTGCCTCTTGATGAAGCTTTTGATCGGTAATATCCGAAAGTGAGCCAACTATTCGCTTCGCTTGTCCATCTTTAAGTGCAGCAGCACCTTTTAGCCAAAAATAGCGATAGCTGTTTTGCCTCGTTTTTATTCGGCACTCTACACCAAAAGGCTCTTCTTCCGTCATATGAAACTTAATTGAGTTTTCTAAATTGGGGAGATCTTCTGGGTGGACTCGGTCAAATAAACTAGAAATGTGCGCAGAGAATAAGGCTTGCGTTTCTTGAGAAAAGCCTAGTAAAGATTTAAATCTATCTGAATAAAACACCGCATTTCGTTCAAGATCCCAGTCCCAAAGACCATCATCGCTACCAAATATTGCAAGTTTAAATCGCTCTTCACTACGTTTGAGTGTTGCCCTTGATTCTTCTAGCTTTTTGAACGGGTTTAACAGAAGTTGCTTACCAAACAAATAGAGCAAACCAAATGATAGGAACAGCCCAAAAGCAATAGCACCAACCAGATCCCACACAAATATTTTCACTTCGTCAGTGACCTGACTCTTTTCCACACGATAGTCTAATACTAAATCGGTAGAGCCAACATCGAGGCTGCTTACACTAAAGTAAGTTCCAACTTTTTGGGTGTTAGAAAAGTTAATCCACCTGCCTTTTAAACCAATGCTATGAAAAGATGTGGTTGATGAAGAGCTCAGCAGACTCTCTAAACTCGTAGAAAACTCGCCAATAAGTGCTCCCTCAGCAAACCCGTTATAATAAATCGGTACAGCTATTGTGAAATAGTGCAGGTTGCCAACCTGAGTAAGATCTATCGCACTGCCCAATTCTGCATTGATCACTTTGTCGAGCCATTTTGGTTTTTGGTCTAACACTTCATGAGAATCAAAGTTTGCGTAAACAACATCGCCCAATACATTGATCACCATTAACTTTTCTTCTTTACCTATGATCTGAAAACTGCGCATAAAGTCTCGTAACTTAGCAGCGGAGAGCCCCGTGCCCATCGCACCATTTACTATAATGGGATGGGACGAAAGGTCGTATAGTATTTGTTTGCGACTCTCAAGATACTGAGTTAAGTTATTAACCGATAGCTGAGCCTGAGTTTCGTTCGTTTCTCTCACCAAGTCTTCGACTATCACATTTGATCTCAGCCCAACAAAAAGTGCACTGAGTAGGAGTGAAACGACAGCCGTTAATCCTAAAAAGGCGTAAAACGCGCGATTACTCGTTAAGGTGAATTTAGTTTTCAATGCGACCCCGGGTAACTATAAACTAGTTTAATACTGCCATTAGACTGGTATTGCCCCATACACAAGTCTTGCACGGCTAGCGCTTCATGGGCTGAATCGTTTTGTTCACTCCACACACTAAAAGGCCGTTGATACGTTTTTACTAAACCGCTGACCGGCGATTGCAGATCCTCAAATGCACTTTTTAACAAGGCTCTGTTGGTAACAACTGAATCCGTCAGCTTTATTTGCTCCGCTGCCGCAATGAGAAGCTTGGCAATATCATACCCATGGATAAATCCTGGTGCCGCTTGAACAAATCCATACGTTGCAAACTGAGTTGGGAACAGCCGTTTTGCACGATTAAATACTCCTGCCGAAAACGCACTTAATGGTTTATTCTCAAAAGAAAAACAGCTTTGTAGGACCGCCAACGAGACATCTGCAGATAGCTTATCCCCAATAACTTTAAAAAAGTTACCCGCAGTTACCCCCCAATGACTAACAATAGGCAGGCGCTGAGCCTCGTCAATACCTGCCATGGCTTTTACAAACTCTGCGCCCTCAATCGCATTGCCAACAAAGATGATACATTGTGGCTCACTTTCAATAATATTATGGATGATGATCCGCGCCTCACTTTCCTTAGTTGCCCAATTAAACCAAGATACTGGCAGTGCGTGGTTTGGCTTGGCTTTTTTATGTTCTTCTAGCAGTGTATTGTAATTGGAGCGCCCCCACGCTGTATCCTCAAGTAATAAATGAGGAGCGGCACACTTTTGTTGGTTCGCATAATTGATAAGCACCTTCCCTGCTTTGGTATCATCTACGGAAAGCCTGAAAATCCAATTATCCTTACTCGGATATCTTGTTATTGGTCCACCAGCCGCCCAAGGAACCAATAGCAAGGCATCATTCTCATTGATGAATTTACGAAATTTAATATAAGGAGGAGAATGTACGCCACCAAGCACGAGCAAGGCATTCGGGTCTTTCAAAAATTGCTTAAAATGAAGCAAGCTTCGATTACTATTACCACGATGGTCTTTGGCCACCAATTCAATCTGATGACCTTGGATTTGATTATCTACTTCATCCAATGCGGTTAAAAACCCCATTTTTATCGCCTCGGCAGACTCATGTAAATTGGAATAATCTGCGTCATGATAAATACGTAGCACTTTTGCAGAGTTTTCTGCGAGGCAAATCGAGCTAAAAAGATAGAAAAACAATAGTAGTATTTTCATCGCATTACTAATCACCCAACACGTAATTAAACTTTAGTTCAAATCATTGTGATTGCTTAATTTTATGGCTAATACCTTGCACGGTATAAATCAGCTGGACAATGTATGGTGCGCAAAGAAACCGCACCCAAAAGTAGGTGCGGTAGTTGGGGTCATTCAGGGCTATTAGCGAGTTGGCTCTGAATGTAATTTGGTAAACCGATCAGCTTAATTAAATTAATATGCTGTTCAAGCCAATATATGTGATCCATCTCCGTGTCGTCTAACAGGGTTTCAAGCATCTCCCGCGTGACATAATCTTGCGCTTGCTCACAAACAGCGATCACCTTTTTCAAATGGTCTTTTACCAAAACTTCCGCAGCCAAGTCATTTTCTAGCATCTCCTTCACATCAGAACCGACGTGAATTGGCGCTCGAGAAGCGGTATCCGGCGTACCTTCCAAAAACAAAATACGTTCGGTGATCCGCTTTGCGTGATCAAGCTCTTCTTCGTATTCGTGAGATAACTTTTGGTGTAGCTTCTCCAGACCCCAATCTTCATACATTTTGGCATGAGCCAAATACTGGTCCATAGAAGAAAGCTCAAGCGTAAGTTGTTTGTTAAGTAAGTCGATAACGGTAGAATTGCCTTGCATAACTTACCCCTCAATCTGCGCTTGCAGATAATTTTCAATACCTGTATTTTTGATTAAGAAGTGCTGCGTTTCGAGCCAATCCACATAGCTCTCTTCATATTCAAGGATATCTTCTAGTAACTCTCGACTAACATAATCCTGTTCGTGTTCACACAGCGCAATCGCTTCGCGCAGTGTCGGAAGCTGATCGAGTTCAAACGCTAAGTCGCACGCCATCATTTCTTCGGTATGCTCACCTATTCGTAACTTTTCTAAATGTTGGAGGTTTGGTAACCCTTCAAGGAATAATATGCGCTCGATAAGATCATCTGCTTGCTTCATGTCCTTGATAGATTTTTTATACGCTTTCTCGTTTAGCTCTTCCAGCCCCCAATTTTTGTACATTCTTGCGTGTAGAAAAAACTGGTTTATCGATGTTAACTCTAGCGTAAGCACTTGATTTAGCGCTGTTATTACTTGCTTATTACCCTGCATAGGGCCCCCTAATAATGTCGAGTGACGCCCTATAACCCTAGTTCAATATTTATTCTTCGCAAGATTAAATAAAAATAACAGTTTTCTTAATATACCCTTTTAAAATAAACAACTTATAAGAGTATTAATAACAATTTTCATTACATTTAGGGTTTCATTTTTTGAACAGCTTGTATTCAATCAGAACTTTGAATAAAAAACTTGCTAAGTTATTGAGATTTATAAAAGCAGCTCCGGTTACTCAACTCATCTGCTTTTTAACATCCAACCCTAAACGCTTTGCCAGCCTAACTAAATTTGCTCTATCCATTTCCAGCTCTCTCGCAGCTGCCGACCAATTAAACCCATGATGTTCCATCGCGTTAACGATCATGTCTTTTTGTAGTAGCTCAACGGCAAATTTCATGGCAACAGGAGGTGTTTTCTCTTGCGTGGTAAGGCGTTCAATCTGCTGAGTTTGTTGATGGTGTTTTGGCGCGATGTCTATGTCATGGATCTCAATGATATTAGCCTGCCACTGTTGATGCTTAGCTTTTAACGCTGCACGACTGACACAATGTTCAAGCTCTCTGACATTACCCGGCCAATCGTAATGCATTAACCGGCTGAGTGCTTGCCTATCCATCACCACTTGTTTTGCGTTGAGCGTACCTCTTAGCTGCTCTAAAAAGAATCCAACCAGCAGCGGGATGTCATCTAGCCTCTCAGTCAGTGGAGGAACAAATAAAGGATACACACTCAAGCGATGATAAAGATCAGCCCTAAATTTTCCGCGCCTCACCTCTTCTTTTAAATCACGATTTGTGGCGGCAACCACCCTGACATCAACAACATGAATGCGGTCAGCACCTACCGCTTGCACCTCACCGCTTTGCAGCACACGTAATAGTTTGCTCTGTAAAGTCAAACTCAGTTCGCCAACTTCATCCAAAAACAGCGTGCCGCCGTCCGCGGCTGCAAATTTGCCTAATCGGTCTTTATCAGCCCCAGTAAACGCCCCTTTTTTGTGACCGAAAAGTTCACTTTCTGCAATCGAGTCAGGAAGCGCCGCACAGTTGATTTGCACAAATGGTTTGTCATTTCGTCGGGAGTTAAGGTGTACTTGTTTTGCCACCAATTCTTTACCCGTTCCGGTATCGCCTTGAATAAGCACATTAAACTCAGAGCCAGCAACCAATTTAATTTCTGATTTAAGCGAGTGCATTACAGCACTCTCTCCGACCAAGACTTGTTTTTTAACGGACTTTTGGGATTGGGTATGTATCGATGAGCGTGCTTGCTCATAGAGGCACTTAGCCTCAAACATACGTAATGCACTACTTGAGACAATTGCTTGTAGGGTTTTCATGTAAACATCAGACAAGTGCTCAAAGCTATCAGATTTAAGACTATCAAACGTCACCAATAAGATGTCGCTTTGAAGTGCAACCTTAAACCCCATGCAGGCATGCACCGGCAAGCGACTTTCTTCCGCTAGTAACAGACCATCGTAAGGGTCAGGTAAGTCGCTATTGGCAGGAAAACTAACTAGTTCGTCAGACTCGAAAATGGACATCAATCTAGGTTGCTCTGTAAGCAAAAACTGCCGCCCAACAGCGTCCGCACTCAATCCCTTGCAAGCTAGAATCGTTAATGCATGCTGATCGCCATAGAGAATGGCGATGGCATCAGCGGTAACAGATTGACTCAATGCTGATAGCAAGGACTTAGCGTATTGCTTAACCTCGCGACCCTCTTGCGCCAACGAAAGTCGTGATAACGACATACTAAGCTCAAGCAATTTGGAGAGCGCTAATGAATTCATGTCAAAAAGACTCAATTTATTTAAATAAACACCAGTTAAGATAGGTCAATTTGACTCAAACATCAATATGGTAATGCTAATACAATGATTTATATAAAATTTTAAAGTTGGCGTAACACCTGCAATGCGCAGTCTATATATCAACATTCGCAGAGTTAACGATGAGCCGTGCATACC
Source organism: Pseudoalteromonas piscicida (assembly GCF_002208135.1). Classification (NCBI taxonomy): domain Bacteria; kingdom Pseudomonadati; phylum Pseudomonadota; class Gammaproteobacteria; order Alteromonadales; family Pseudoalteromonadaceae; genus Pseudoalteromonas; species Pseudoalteromonas piscicida. The sequence goes on along the minus strand of NZ_CP021647.1, from coordinate 101,446 downwards.
AGCTTTTAAGATATAGCAACATCGTCATTTTCACTTCTCTCGCAGCGTTTATGCTGTCACTGCAAGTGAGTTTTTTTAGCGTTGAAAGCTTCAGCCTCTTCTCACAAATTGCAGCACATATTAGCACTATCGTATTGGCCGCCTTGATTAAGCTTGCCTACGTCATCCGCCTTGTTTGTCTATACCACCTAGGTTTGGAGGTTAAATAAATGAGCTTAATCCAGCTAGAAGAGCCCAGTCCAAAAGCAGTGTGTTGGTATACACCATCTACTTGGCCCGTGTTGATGCTCGGCTTTAGAGCGCTATTTTTACTCGCGGCTTTATTCGCTGTCGTAAGTATTTCTGTGTGGGCTTTATTGCTCAATGGCAATGTTGTTTGGCGTAATGATTACCCAGCGACCTATTGGCACGCCCACGAGATGCTGTTTGGCTTTGGCGGTGCAGTCGTCGCCGGATTTTTGCTAACCGCAGCAAAAAATTGGACGCAAAGACAAACATTACATGGTGGCGCACTGCTGTCACTCTGTATTATTTGGTGTGCCGCTAGGCTGAGCTTTTTTGTGGCAAATTCATCAGTCATCATCACCTTGCTACTACAACTGAGTTTTTGGCTCATTGTACTATTCAATTTAACGAGCGTAATTGTTGATGCAAAATCCAAAAATAATCGTGTTTTTATTTTTGCTGTAAGTATGTTGTGTGGCTGCAACATCGTATTTTTGATTTTACTTCACAACCAACACTTCTTATTGCTAAGCGCTACAAGCCAAGCAACGCTAATTGCTTACATGTTATTGATTGGTGTAGTGGGTGGCCGCGTTATTCCGTTTTTTATTGCCCGAGGATTGCAGCAAGCACAAAAACCACATACTCCAAGGTTAGACAGGGCGATCTTTTACCTCGCCATCATCTGCGTTTTCACCTATATCCTGCAGTTTACGAAGCAAAATACTCACTATTTAAGTGCTGCACTTCTGCTCCTTGGGCTACTGCATTCGATAAGAGCAATTTATTGGTTTAACGGTAAATTATTTAACGTACCACTGCTTTGGTCACTGTACCTGTCATATTGTGCAATCGCAGTGGGTTTAATACTTAGCGCATACAACAACACCTTTGCACCAGAGCATTTGCGCAGCCATCTTCACTTAGTGGCAATTAATGGCATGGGATTAATGATCTTAGCCATGATGACTCGCGTTACCTTGGGCCACACAGGTCGACTATTACAGGTAGGCACGACAACTACGCTGGCATTTATCTGTATCGCGATATCAGGTCTTATCCGCGCCTTCCTTATTCATTTTATAAACCCACACAATGCATGGCTGTTAAGTGCAGTGGCTTGGGTTTTTGGTTTTTTGCTTTTTTTCATTACCTTCGCGCCCATGCTGATACAAAAACGCGTCGATGGGCGAATAGGTTAACTCTACTCTCAAATTGGAGATATTAATGCTTACACACAATACGATTGAGTTGGTAAAACAAAGTGCACCACTATTGGCTCAAGTCGGTCCCGAGATCACCGCCAAGTTTTATCATCGGATGTTCAATCAACACCCAGAATTAAAAGGGGTATTCAACCAGTCCCATCAGGCTTCGGGAAAGCAGCCGTTGGCACTATTTGCAGCATTAGCGGCCTATGCCAATTACATTGATCAACCAGAAGTGCTCAGTGACGCCATTTTACGTATCAACCATAAACACGTTAGCCTTGGGATTTTACCGGAGCAATACGCTATTGTTGGCCAGCATTTAATTGCAACACTCAAAGCCGAGTTCAGCGATCAATTCACAGATGAAATAGAGCAAGCTTGGCTTAGTGCCTACCAGTTTTTAGCCGATTTATTTATCACCGCAGAACATGGCCTGTATCAAACCGCGCTTGAGCAGCAAGGTGGGTGGCAAGGAACTCGTGAATTTACAATTGACAAGGTGATAAGCGACACTGAAAATATTAAAAGCTTTTATCTCAAACCAGCCGACGGTAAAGCCTTGCCTCATTACCAAGCTGGGCAATTTGTTTCTGTCTTTGTACCAAAAGAAGTGGCAGGGTTTCAGCAGATCCGCCAATACTCTTTGTCTGTTGCGCCCAATGGTTCGTACCTTAGGATCTCTACTAAACACGACGGTGCCGTATCGCAATATCTTCATACACTTAAGGCGGGCGACACCCTCAAGCTCACCCCCCCCGCTGGAGACTTTGTCAGACAACACACAGCCAGTCCAAAGGTATACATTAGCGCTGGGGTTGGAATAACCCCTATGCTTTGCATGCTTGGTGTTCATAGCCAACATTCACCTGAAGTCGGAGCCCATTTTTTACACGCAAATAAAACTCACAGTGACTTAGGTTTCAACCAAGAAATCAATGAGCTTGGTAGCAATATCCGAGATTTTAATGTGGTTACTTGGTTGGAGTCAGAAGCCGACGGTACGCACTCCGGACTGATGGATATCAATGCAATCAAAGATACTTTGCCGCTCACAGACGGAGAGTTCTACCTATGCGGCCCGGTTGCCTTTATGCGCTTTATCAAAACCCAACTGATGAATGCTGGTGTACAAGCCGAGCAAATCTTCTATGAGGTATTTGGTCCTCACGAAAATCTTCCAAACTAACAATTTAAACTTGGCGTCCTAATACGATTGGTATTAGCGGCGCCTTATATTTTGCTCTAAATTAAAAAATCGGTAGACTTGGAGAATGAATACTTTTGGTATAAAAGCGTACTTGAAGGACAACAATATGAGCGCAATTTCTAGTATCTTAGTCGTCTGCATGGGTAATATCTGCCGCTCTCCAACTATGGAGGCGGTATTAAAGCATAAACTCGCAGCAACAGAGTTAACAATCCGTATCGATTCCGCTGGCACCATTGGCTATCATCAAGGTAACCCTCCAGATCCACGCAGTGTCACGGCAGGCAGCGCAAGAGGGTATGACTTTTCAGGCATATCAGCGCAGCAAGTAAAACCCAGCGATTTTGAAGATTACGACTTACTTTTGTGCGCAGACACCGCTAATTACCGCGACCTACTCTCTATTTGTCCTACCGGCTTGGAGCATAAAGTTCAGCTGTTTTTAGCGTTTGGTGACATGACTGAGCATGAAGTGCCTGATCCTTATTATGGTGGTGAACATGGCTTTGAACATGTGCTTGATTTAATCGAAGTAGCCTGTGAAAACATCATTAACAAAATTCGCTTATCGACAAGGTGAAATTAACTCGCTGGATCGGTACCAAACAAAGCGGTAAAAAGACCTTTTTAAGAGGCGCCGCTATTGTTAGATTTAGACTTAGAATTTCCGTTCGAGAAATTAGCTCAGGACTTACAAACCACAGGCATTAGTATTTTGCCAAATTTCGTCAGTCCCGACATTTTATCCAAGTTAGAATTGAGAATAGCAGAGCTCAGCAGTGACGACTTTAAGCAAGCTGGAATTGGTCGTTTAGCCTCTCACGAGCAAAATAAGAAAATTCGCAGAGATAAAATTCACTGGTTAGACACCAGCAATGAGTTGGAATCTGTTTGGCTCAACTACATGGGCGAGCTAAAGGCCTATTTAAACAGACGGCTGTTTATGGGACTCTTTAGTTATGAAAGCCACTTTGCCATTTATCCTCCAGGGGCGTTTTACAAAAAGCATATGGACGCCTTTAAGGGAAAGACCAACCGAATTTTGACCACAGTATTGTACTTAAACCAGTCTTGGACGTCAGACAATGGCGGCGAACTTGTCGTTTACAATCCCGATAATCATGATGAGATACTCACAACGGTACTGCCAAGTTACGGCACACTAGTTACCTTTTTAAGTGATGAGTTTCCTCATGAAGTACTGGTTGCTAACGAGAAGCGCTATTCAATTGCAGGGTGGTTTAGGGTTAATGCCAGCATTAATCACTCGATTGATCCACCAAAATAATTGATGAGCTTAGCCTTAAGTTTATTATCCTGAGTTAAACTCAGGATAATTTATTCGGTAACCGAATTTCGACACACAAACCTTTACCTTCGCGATTATAGAGGCTGATCTTACCGTTGTGTGCTTCAACAATTTCTCTGCACAGCGCTAAACCAAGCCCTGTTCCTGACGCTTTGGTAGAGTAAAATGGGATTAAGGCGTTTGCCATCACAGTGTCACTCATGCCTTCGCCTCTATCGAGCACCCATATATAAATCTCATCATTGCGCTGCTCAGATTGAACACAGATTTCCTCTATCTCTGAGCCAGACTCGGTCGCATTCTTTATCAAATTAATAAGTAACTGTTCTAACTGTGTGGTGTCCCCCTGTAATTGCATTTGATTAAGTTGATACTTAAATGACCAATGGCTTTGCAGCCGCTCACACAAAACCTGCAAATCCACAGGTTCAATGTTTGGCAGCGGAAGTTTGGCAAACTTACCATAGCCCTGAACAAACTCGCTAAGGTGCACAATGCGCTCTTCGATCGTCGCAAAGACTCGACTTAGCCTAGGTTCATCCAAGCGCTCAGCCAAGATCTGTCCGCTGTGCAGCATGGATGAAATAGGGCCCAACGAGTTGTTTAACTCATGGCTAATGATGCGGATCACTTTCTTCCAAACTTGCACTTCTTGACGGCTCAACTCTCGAGTGAATTGCTTAAAAATATATAATTTGTGAAAGTGGTTGTTGAGTAATAACTCACCATTGGCGAGATGCCACATTTGCGACTCACCACTGCTGTTTTGTATTGAGAACAAGCCATCAATTTGGTTGCTTGCAGCTTGCTGAAGTTCATCGGGGACTTCGGATAACAACTTACTAAAACGTTCACCTTCAAGGCGGTGCTCACAGTTAAAAAACGTTTTTGCACTATTGTTGGCAAACACCACCACACCTTGTGAATCAACGAGAACAAGTACCTGAGGTGACGACTCAAGCACTTTATCTAGCATCAGCTCACGCTGATAAATCCATTGTTTTTCATCTCTCAACTGTTTTGCGGTTTCATTAAATAACTGACACAGTCTACCGAGTTCATTGTTAGCGTCGTAAGTAATGGACGTAGAAAATTCGCCATCCTTAAAGTTCATCAAACCGACTTCTAACGCTTCCCAACCCGCTTTGTTTTCACGCATTAATAGTTTATACAGCACGAGTGCAACACTGACTGAGCCCAGTACTATTACAATGAAACCGCTGTGGTCATCGAGTAAGAACCATAAAGGAATAAGGCCAATAATAATACTGATGGCAATGATCAATGCATGTTGCTGCGATGTCGTCATTATTGTCCTTAATATTCAATGCCAAACTTTTGCAAGCGACGATAAAGCGCTTGTCTACTCATGTTAAAATGTCGCGCCACTTTCGCAATCACGCCAAGATGAGTCTTGAGCGCCTGCTCTAATTCTTCTTTACTGGGTTCTCTTATAGTTTGCGAGGCGCTAACTTGTGCTGTATTTGCCTGCACATCAAGACCAAAATCCTTCGCATTGAGCTCGCCATCAGGATTCAATACCGCCGCTCGTTTACAGGCATTTTCAAGCTCCCGTACGTTTCCAGGCCAAGGGTGTTCACATAAAGCTTGCTGGGCATCCGAAGTAAGCCCTCTTGCAGGTAAAAAATGCGCGACCAAAGCTAAAATATCATCCACCCGCTGTGACAACGCGGGTAAGTTTAGCTCGATGACATTTAAGCGATAATATAGATCCTCACGGAATTTCCCCCCTCGAATATCTGCTAGCAGATCCGCGTTCGTTGCTGAGATGACACGAACCGATACTTTTTTTGTCTCGACTGAACCCAGTCTCTCAAACTCGCCACTTTGCAAAACACGTAGCAATTTTGTTTGCCCCGGAAGAGGTAAATTACCAATCTCATCTAAAAATAACGTGCCTTTATCTGCGGCTTCAAAGCGACCAATACGCTGCTTATTCGCACCGGTATAAGCACCGCTCTCGGCACCAAAAAGCTCAGCTTCGATTAACTCACTTGGGAGCGCGCCTGCATTCACTTTTACAAACGGTTTGTCTTTTAGTGGTGAATTCGCTTGAATAATTTCCGCAATTTTTTCTTTACCGCTACCATTTGGACCAGTTATTAACACTGACACATCAGATTTAGCGACTTGCAGCGCCATATCTATGACTCGCTGCATGGCCACCGATTTATACACAAACCCGCATAAATCTGCACCTTGATTAAACTGTTGGCGTTCTTGTTCAGCCCGTTCAAAGTTTGCAACTTGCTTATGTGCCTCACCAAGCGCAACGAGGTTTGCAATCGTCGTGAGTAACTTTTGATCGTCCCACGGCTTGGCTAGATAGTCTGCTGCACCCGCCTTTACCAGTTCAACCGCGGTGGTGAGCTCAGTCCAAGCCGTTAATAAGATAATAGGCAGTTTTGCATTTAGTGCTTTCAATTGGTGAAATAGCGCAGCTCCCTCCTCTCCTGAAGTGGTGTCTGCACTAAAGTTCATATCTTGGATAACTAGTGCAATTTGCTGAAACGACACCACTTTAATTGCTTCTAACGGTGAGCATGCGGTAACCACTTGATAATCATGCAGCTCTAGTAACAATGACAGTGCATCAAGCACTGCCGGGTTATCATCCACAATTAAGATTTTATCCATATGATTTTATTCTTGTTATTACGTGTTACCTATACTAGCACAACTAATACAAGGCAAGTTAAGTAATACCAACTAGGCTGCTTACGCAACCTAGTTGGTATAAAGGTTATACACTTCTTGTCGCGATACTCGGTGAAATGTTCGCCGCCTTTTTAGCAGGAAAAATAACTGACGCGATACAGAGCACGATAAGCCCAAGCGCCGTTATCAAAATATAGCTTACTTCTAGCGGTGGCACTGAATATAAAGACATTAGCTTTTGTCCGAGGAAAACCGTAGCCACGGAGCCAAGTGCTAAGCCAATTGCACAAACAATGAGGTTTTCTACCACAAAGTAACGAACAATTGCAGACTTACGCGCCCCCAAAGCTCTGCGAGTACCAATCTGTTTAGTACGTTTACTGATATTAAACTGAGTAAGACCAAATATTCCCAGCGCCGTCACGACGACTAATGCTGTGATTAGCACTAGCAACATTCTTAGCATCAATAAGTCTTTCGAATTGTACTTTCCTTTCACCTCATCAAGTCCTTTAATGCCTGTGATCACACGACTAGGATTTTCTTGAAGCAGCGCCGACTCTATTTTTTTCATTACTTCGCCACGCAAACTCGGATCTGTGCGAACTAAGAAATCTTGAAATCCATTTGCATTCACCATAGGAAAAATAATTAAGCGATCAGCATTTCTAAAACGCGGCCAAGCATTCGTCATACGCTCAACAATCCCCACGACTTTTAACGGGCCGCCACCATAATAAATCGTTTCGCCCAATCCTTTACCCTCACCAAATATCTCGTCCGTAAACGCCTTACTGGCAATAACAACATCTGGTTGCTTAGCGTACTCACTTGAGATCAAGACATCACCAGATGTGAAATCACGGCCTTCAATCAATTTTACGCCCAAGGTACGGATCACTTGTTCATTGGCGTATAAATGCCCCGAGTTTGTATGTTTACCATCGTCTTCTGAGGTCAAGCTAAATCCCGAATTGCTGCCACCTCCCGAAAGCGGAACTGAACTCACTCCCACGGCTTCTATAACACCAGGGATACTTTTTAGTATTCTCTCATCAACGATAAGCTGCTGATTTTCATCTATCTTATCGTCAAACGACATGACACTGAAGGTGATTATCGACTCTTCTGGATAGCCAGTTGGCTTATTGAGATAGCTGACGCGCTCACTAATAATGGACAGCGAATTGCTGACAATTGCCAACGTCAAGGCAAGTTGTAGGATGGCAAGTACGGCACCAACTTTAGAGCGCAATAACGCATTAATAATGGGTTTTAGTTCCAACATGGGACTCTCCTTATTGCACTTTTAAATAAGTAGCTGGTGATGTTTTACACACTATCCAAGCGGGATAAAGACCAGCAAGAATACAAGTCACAATAGCGATACTCGGCGCGGCTAGCAGCATAGAGACATCCATTGTTGCTAGGCTTTCGTATAAATGGCTAGTTTTGCGGATCCCCCATAAACCGAGTTGTGCAAAAACAATCCCTATCACTCCGCCCATAAAACCAAGCAGCGCCACTTCAACCAAATGTTGGTAAAACACTTGCGTTTTACTTGCGCCAAGTGCTCTTCTCACACCAACATCAGGAGCACGTTTAAGAAATTTCGCTAGTAGCAACCCAAGAATATTAGCCAAGCAAACGGCAAGGAACATAAAACTTAAGCCAATCATAACTTTATTATCTTCACTAACCACATTATTATACTCGAGCCATTCAGTGACATTTCGAAGTGAAAATTCTCGCGTTTTACGGTTAAATCTTCCCAAATCTTGTTGAGTTTGGATGTAATTATCCAGTTGTGTTTCTAATGCTTGTTGTTCTTTTTCATTATCTAATTCAACCCAAAACTGAGTCCAAAGCATTTCCGAATTCATTTTGTCCGTAAAGTTGTTAATCTCTTCCCTCTTCCAGCCATTCGTATTTCCCCAGGTATCAATCTCATAAGCTGCCGCATGACTGAAGGGAATGAAGATACGCTCTGCATCAACAAAAGCCCCATTGTTCAAGTCATACATTTTTACGTTTGGCTGCCACTCCTTTGTTACCCCAACCACTTGATACCTTCGCTGTGCCAAATAAATACTTTCCCCCACGACATCACTGCGGCCAAATAACTTTTGTGCGATAGTTTCATCAATTACAACCACTGGTGCAGCATTGTCGGCTTGGCTTTGACTCCACACTCCACCATACAAAAAACTCAACTCAAACATGGCGAAAAATTCTCGCGTGATTAGCCGTGTCGTTTGCAACATGGGGCTCACTTCAGGGTTGTTCACATGAACCGCAAAGCCAGATTTAAACATCGCAACTTTTTTGTCGATGTTTAGCGTTTGATACAGGTTTTTCGCATCTAAAAAGGTCAGCTGAAAGGGAATATCATCAGCTGAATGATAGGTTTGTCCCTCATCCATCACTTGTAGCTGTACAGCATAGAGTTTGCTACTTTTGCTTGGGATTGGATCGGCGGACATCATGTGATACACAGACAAACTCACCATAGTGACACCAATGCCAATGGCAATAGCCAGCGCCATTAGGCTAGTCGCAAGCGGCGTGGCTTTTAGGCTACGCCACGCTAAATCAAGGTAATGCGCAAACATAACTTAAGCTCCCAGCTGAGATTTCAACGCTTGTGAAGCCGCACCTTTACCTTGATACAAAGTAAAATCCGCAACTTGTCCATCTACAATTTGGATGTTTCTTGGTGTACGCCTTGCGAGCTCCGGGTCGTGGGTAACCATTACTATCGTTGCACCATCACGGTTAATTTGTTCTAGTAACTCCATCACCTGACGCGCCATTAAACTATCTAGATTACCCGTTGGCTCATCGGCGAGTAAAAAGCGTGGCTCACCAGCAAGCGCTCTTGCAATAGCCACACGTTGTTGCTGTCCACCGGACAACTGTTGTGGCAAATGTTTTGCGCGGCCAGCAAGGCCTACTTGCTCTAGGCAGTTTTCAATTCTGCGCTTGCGCTCAGCCGCCTTGATACCACGATAGCGTAGTGGCACTTCAACATTTTCGTACAAGTTTAAGTCAGGGATAAGGTTAAACCCTTGAAAAATAAAACCGATTTTTTGGTTTCGCAAATCAGCTCTTTGGTTGTCGTTAAGCTTACCGACATCAATTCCATCTAGCATATATTGACCACTAGAGTACCCCTCTAGCATCCCAGCAATATTTAAGAAGGTCGTTTTACCTGAACCTGAAGGGCCCGTTACCGCGATAAACTCCCCTTCATTTACTTGCAGATTAAAATCTCTGAGTGCGTGTGTTTGCACCATATCAGTTTGGTATACTTTGCCGATATTATTCATAACTAACATTATTATTTTCCTTCTTATCTTAATAAGATGCTGGGCGCACGTTCGAATGCGTCGTAACTACTGATGATGATTTGATCGCCTTGCTTTAAGCCATTAAGCACTTCAACTTCACTGATACTTGAAGTACCGGTTGTGATTTCAATTCGCTCAGCGATATCACCACTTAGCTTGTAAGCAATGTGCCCACCTTCACTCATAAAAGCACCACGTTTAACCATTAAGGTGTTTTCTTTGTGCTCTAGTAAAATCCGAGCAGACAAACGTTGGTTTTGTCTAATGCCATCGATATTTTCGTCTGAAAAGCGCACCCGAGTAGTGACTTCACGGTTATTCACTTCTGGAGAAATCGCAGATAACACGCCAGAAATATTTTGGTTGCCAATCCTGAGCTCGACAGCCATACCCAGTCCAAGCTCTGCCGCATAACTTTCAGGTACCTGAAGCTCGGCTTCATAAGCACTTAGGTCAACGAGTTTCATCAACCCTTGATTGGCATTAACAAGCGCATTTTGATCAACTAATAAATTACCGACTATGCCGGAAACCGGCGCAATCACATCTAAGCTTGCAACTTGACGTTTTAATTCCTCAACAATTAAACGTTGCCGCTCGAGTTGATTCTCAACAGATTTAAGCTCAAAGGCCAAGGTATCTTTGCCTAGCGCAACTTCTTGCTCTGCATGATTGAAGTTTAATTTTGCGCGCGCTAGGTCGTCTTGCGCTTCTTCTAAATCAATTTGGCTGATGAGGTTTTTTTGGATAGACAACTGAGCACGTCGGTCTTCTCTATCTGCCGCTAATAGTTCAACACGAGCGAGATCTAAGGAGCGATTTAACGCCAAGTTTTGACGTCTAACATCTAGCTTTTTCCCTTCAAGCTCACCACTCAGTCTTTGCAGCTCCGCTTCTTCTTGTTGGAGCTGGTTGGTTAAAGTTGGACTCTTAACCGTGGCTAGTACTTCACCTTGAGTCACGCTATCACCCGCTTTGACCTGTAAAGAGACATAACCCTGCTCCGGACTATAAATTTGTGGTGCATTTGCAGCAACGACAAAACCTGTGGCGGCAATATCGCGGGTAAACTCACCAAAAGTCACGGCTGCAATTTGCACTCTATCTTTGGCCACGGAGCTACTAGCATTTGGCCCACCAAACACGACCTGTGCGGTAAGTGCTGCAATAATTACAACACCCGCTATTACAAGACCAAGCTTCTTTTTGGATTTACTAGTTTGGAGCACTTCATCTTGTCCGCTTGTGTCTTTAATCATAATGATTCTCCTCGAATTAACGAGTCAAATACCGCCACGACCGTTGCTACAGCCAACATCATCAAGGGTGAAATTAAAAAAGCAGTACTTAACCACATAACGTATCTTCTTTATTAGTCTGTATGCAGTAATAGAGGCGAACTTTGTGCCAAAACTTAAGACGCTGATTATATTGAATTATTCAAATTTGAAAGATGGAAAAAAGTGTCCGCGGACAGAAAAAGTGTCCGCGACGGACATGTTACAGTACCCTAGTGGAAAACTTCTGAACATCACTCTCCCTATCTGGACAAAAGGTCATGGAAACTTTAAATTGTCAATTAAATGAAAGCGGAAGTTAAATTAATGAACTTTACACTACTTTCGCTTGCCATCTCAGCAAGCCTTCTTACTCTTTCAGGATGCTCAACCTCTAACACAAATATCAGCCCCCCTTTTAGAATGCCAACCTCAGCCCCTTCAGAAAAGCCTAATCAGCCTTTCTATGTTGAATTTGAAAAGTTTACTCTCGCTAATGGCTTAGAAGTTATATTCCATATAGATAGATCTGCTCCTGTTGTTGCGGTTACGTTAGCAGCGCACGTCGGATCCGCACGTGAAAAGGTAGGCAAAACTGGTTTTGCTCACTTGTTTGAACATTTGCTGTTTTTAGAGTCAGAAAACTGAGGTAAAGGCGGATTAGATAAACTCAGTGCTCGTGTGGGGGTCCGGAGCAAAGGGGTCAACTAACCGAGATATCACGAATTACATGCAAACGGTACCCAATGATGCGTTGGAAAAAATGATTTGGGCAGAGGCCGATAGACTGGGTTATTTCATAAACACCGTAACCCCCCTGTTCTCCAACAAGAAAAAGAAGTAGTAAAGAATGAAAAGCGCCAGCGCGTCACTAACCAACCTTACGGTCATGTATTCGATGTTCTCACCAAAAACTTATACCCAGCAGATCATCCCTACAACTGGCTACCATTAGGCTCCCTTGAGGATCTAGCTAGCGCTACTGTCGAAGATGTCAAAGACTTCTATAAACGTTGGTACGGACCGAATAATGTTACATTAGTCATCTCTGGAGATTTTGATAGTGCTCAGGCAAAAGCTTGGGTCGAAAAATATTTTAACGATATTCCAAGAGGACCGGAAGTTTCACCTCAACCTAAGCAACCTATCGTGTTGACAAGCAGCAAAAAGCGCTATCATGAAGATAGTTTTGCGCAAGTTCCTCAGTTAACACAAGCTTGGCCTTCTATGCCGCGTTTTCACCGAGATAGCTATGCGATGGATGTGCTAATTAAGCTGTTAACTGATGGCAACCAAGCGCCTGTAACCAATGAGCTCGTTGAGAAGCAGAAATTAAGCTCTGGTTTAATGCTACTTGATATCCGCTCTGAATTAGCTGGCGAGTTACTCATGATGATAACCGCCTATGACGGTGTCGATTTAGATCAAGTTGAGCAAGCGATTGAAATTGGGCTAAAGCGCTTCGAAACAGAAGCATTTTCACAAGACGATCTTCATCGCGTAAAAGTGGGTATAGAAACTGAGTATTATCGGAATCTATCAAGTGTTGTAAATAAAGGCGTCGCGCTTGCCGATTACAATTTGCTGCTAAATGATCCTGGATACATTAATAAAGAAATTGACTTGATGCGTGCAGTCAGCGCAGACGATATCTGGCGTGTTTATAACACATACCTAAAGAATAAGCCTTTTGTTTCAACTAGTTTTGTACCTAAAGGTAGTAAAAAACTCGCTGTTGACACCGCCCAAAAGGCAGTGATTAAAGAAGAGCAGATCAACCTTGAAGACATCAGCGAACTCGATACAGCCAAGCCACTCCAGATTAGCAAAACACCATCTAGCTTTGATCGTTCCATTGAACCCGAGTTTGGAAAAACTCCGGTAATACCAACGCCAGATGTAAAAACAGCTCAGTTAAAAAATGGACTAGAGGTTTTTTCGTTATACAGTGACGAAGTGCCATTGGTTGAAATAAAACTTACTATCGATGGTGCATTGTTACTCGAGTCGCCAGATAAAAATGGCACCGCTAACTTAGTTGCAAATATGCTGACCCGGGGGACAGCGACAAAATCAGCTGAAGAGTTAAACAAAGAGATTAGACAGCTAGGCTCAACCATCACAGTAACAGCTGAGCGCGAGCAAATAGTGCTAAAAGCAAGTACCCTGGCAAGTAATTATGAAACCACAATGGCATTAATCGGTGAAATACTGACTCAACCGAGATGGGATTTAACCGAGTTTGAACTTGCGAAACAAACTGTAGCTGGACAACTACAACAAGCATCAGCAGATCCAGAAGCTATCGCCAAACAACAACTATACAGACTTGTATACCCAAAACATCACCCGTTAGCAAATAATACTCTTGGCACAGAAGAGAGTATCTCGAAGATCACAATTGATGACCTAATACCAATTAGCTTAATTAAGTGATCTATTTTGAGGCGAGAAAATCTTGTCGATAACTAGGCGAAAATTTTGCTATTTAGTTGTTCTAAATGAGAAATTTTTAACGCAGTTAGCGTCAGATTTGTTCCTTCAAATTGAGCAAGTATTAAGACTAATTGGTATAAAAGCCTACCACCAAAAAAATATAGCCCCGCAATTGGCAAAATTATATATAGCGGGCGCAGTCAAACACGCACAGATTGAAAAGTCTCTTGCACAACTAACTGATAACTGGTCCGCATCAAAGGTAACACTTCCTAATTTACCTGAGCCAAACACAATCAATTCTGCTGCAGTATATTTTTATGATATTCCACAGGCAAAGCAATCAACACTACTCATTGCTCATCCGTCACTTAAAGCAAATCACACTGACTACTTTAACGCGACAGCGATGAATTATATCCTTGGCGGTGGTGGGTTTTCTTCTCGCCTGGTTCAGCAGGTTAGAGCAAATAAAGGTTACACATACGGTATTCAATCTGAGTTTGATGCTACTCCCCACTCATCATTATTTATGGTTAAATCAAATGTGCGAAGCAACGTAACACTTGAGTCTCTAGTATTGATTAAACAGATACTAGAGGAATATCAAGACACGTTTACTACAGCTGATTTAATCACAACTAAGAATTACTATCTTAGAAGTGATATTAGGCGCTTTGAGACTTTAAGCGCTAAAATCGCCTTGCTTGAGCAAATAGGTACTTTGAATTTAGCTTACAACTTTGTACAGCAACGAAACGAGCAAGTAAAAACTTTACAAGTTGATGATATAAAGATGTTTGCAAAACAATATATCAACCCTAAGAAACTGATATATGTGGTGGGTGATGCTAAAAGTCAGGCCAAAAGACTTCGACAGCTGGATCTTGGTGAAGTGATAACGTTAAATTAATCTGAAGATAAGAAATTAGTTACCTAATTGAAATTCATAACTTCACTAAAACCACACAACTCTAAACAGAGTGCTATTCCTATCTGACTTAATACAAGGCAAATTTGTGTTGCGAACAAATTCAACGTAGTGGACCACGAACTAAAGGCAGATGCTTACAATCAGCTCAAGGGCAACCTGACGGTCGCTTTTGTGCCTTTACCTAGGGCAGATGTTAAGGATAGCTCTCCACCATGTGACTTGATAATGTTAGATGCAATGGTTAACCCAAGCCCCACATGCTTTTCTGAGGCTTTCGTGGTATAAAACGGATCAAATACTCGATGTACCAGTTTATCCGCAATCCCTTCACCACAATCGAAGATATCAATAGTCAACGTTTGATCCTCTACTTTTGTGGTGATTTTAATGGTCTTACGCATTCTACCCGTACTCTCTAGAGCATTCTTTATGAGACAGTAAATACTGTGTTCTAGGAGTGCTGGCGCACAATGTATTTCAAATTGTCCTCCTTTCTCAAATTCAATCAAGCTCAAATTTATACCATCCAACTCCAAATTAATCATCACAGAATCCATAATTTGAGAGTAAAACTCTACTTGCTGAAACTGAGTTTGATTGCTCTCAAAAAACACACTCAACTCTTTAACAATCAGTTGAATTCTGTCGAGCCCTGAATGCATTTCAGCCATCACATCGTCACTTTCACTCAGGGCCCAGTTTAGCTGATATTCTTGTTCCAGTTCACTCAGCGATTTTGCGCATTCAGGAGAAAGCTGTGAATTATTTGCCAAAAATTGCCAAGCTCGATACAACTTAACCAACGAACTTTGTACAAACTCTAAGTTACTTTTTAAATACGCAAGCGGATTATTAATTTCATGGGCTACACCCGCAGCAAACTGTCCTACTGAGGCGAGCTTTTCAGATTGGACCAAGGCTTGCTGCTGCTCAGAAATACGGTTATATGCCTCTCTTAAGGCATCATTTGACGATTCAAGTTCAAAGGTGCGCTGCTTGACCTTTTCTTCCAATCCTTCGTTAAGTTTGGTTAGTTCATCGGTCAACAACTCAAGTCGATTTAAATCTCGATAAGAACGCAGCGAGCTGGTTAACATAGTAAATAGGCGAGATTTGGTGAGGTCGGTTTTATTTTTATAGTCATTGATATCATAGCGCAGCATAACCTCGTGTTCAGGCACACTGCCGGGCTGACCAGTGCGAAGTACTATTCTTACGTTATGATAACCAAGTTCTTCACGTATGTATTGCGCACATTCTAAACCCGCTTCTTCACTTTCCATGATGACGTCGAGTAAGATCAATGCAACATCATCTCGATTGCTTAGAATATCAATCGCTTCTTTTTTGCTGTAGGCATGAAGCAGCTCGAGCGGTTTTAATTCAAATCGATAGGCTGTTAGCACAAGTTTGGTCACATCATGAACTTCAGGCTCATCGTCGACAATCAATACGACCCAGGGAGATATAGACTCGTCTCGTTTCGGTTCATCAGGCTCTGAAACGTTTAAGAAAGATAATGGCTGCTGTTGACTCATTAAAGTGACACCCTTACTCTTATCTCTTAAGGATGGTACAAAACCGCAGGTTTACCAAATAATTCGAACCAAAAAATCGTATAAATTTAGCACTATGGTAGGAAAAAATACTGAGTGGCTATAAAATAGAACGTGTACTGTTAAGAAGCCGCGCTTTGCAGTACACTTAGTTTAAATTTGCTTATGCCCTTAACGCGTCTTTATAGTGTTTTCTGCAAAGAGAAACATACCTATCGTTACCACCAATCACAACTTGATCGCCATCCGCAATGGCCTTGCCGTACTCATCGGTGCGAAGCACTCTGTTTGCTTTACGACCGCAATGACAGATGGTTTTTAGCTCAATCAATTTATCTGCCCATGCTAGCAAATAGTGTGACCCTTCAAACAGCTCGCCACGAAAATCAGTTCTAAGACCGTAGCATAATACTGGGATCCGCAGCTCATCTACGATATCCGTCAGCTCTGCGACTTGGGATTTTGTTAAAAACTGGCACTCATCTACTAATACACAATCAATTTTACTTTCGTTATGGGCAGACATCAGCAATGCTTTTACATCTGTTTGACTTTCAAAAACCTGCGCTTCAGCTTCTAAGCCAATACGTGATGCGACTTTCCCCACACCAGCACGGTTATCAATTGCAGCAGTGATAATAAACGGGCGCATGCCTCGCTCTCGATAGTTAAATGCCGACTGCAATAAAGTCGTCGATTTACCGGCATTCATTGCCGAATAGTAAAAATAAAGCTGGGCCATAATAGATATTTCGAAATAAAAATTCGCGCTAGTTTACTGGCTAACGATTAAAAGATCTATTGCTTATCCATTTGGGTGGGTTGTGAACGCAGGTACTCACTATATAAGGTATCGAGGTTAATAAGCTGACTTGCACGCCACACTTTCCAGCTTAACTCAGGGTGCTGCTGATAAAACTGCTCAGAAAATGCCATAAAACCAAACGACGTTTCTAACGGTGGAAAAACCGCTTCTAAATGGTTAAAGGGGGGCGATAATATGATTGGCATATTACCGATCTGGCAAAGGCCAATGGTCGCATCAAGTAATTCATTTTCAACCAGTGCAATAGCCTGCTCTAACGAATCGGTTTCAAGTATGGCAAAATGCTTAGGCATATTTTCTCGAATAGCGTAGCCGCGAGGGACTGCAAGCTCTATTTCTTTACTCAGATTTAGTGTTGTTTTATTGGTTTTGCTTTTGAGCAAACATGTACTGATCCGATTAATTGCATATTGCTGCGCAATAGTGCCATCAGGATTTTTTGGATACGCCATTAGCGCTTCTCTAGATTCTCGATGGCTTGCCACTACAGCATCAACTTTGCCACTTTCCAACTCATGCAAACAACGTCGCCATGGCATTCGAATGTAAGTGAAGTTTACCTCTTTTACATGCTTATCAAGCTGTTGCACTATCTGGATCGTGACCCCCTGATTTGCCGATGGTACAGTTTGTCCTGCACCATGGATAAAAGGTGGAGCGTGTTTATCTTCATAGCAAAAACGGATCTCCGTCGCCATGCTGGCCCACGAAGTAAAAACGCAAAAAACAATAAATGGCAGTTTCAACATTCACTCCAAACATGTAGTAAATCGAAATAACAACGATTGACTACTAGGGCCTGTTGTTCTTTCAAGTATACTCTATTTTTTGAAGCTTACTCCCTCGTGTTGCAATAACCACGCTTTTGCTTCTAGTCCACCAGCATATCCTGTTAGTTTGCCATTTGCACCAATAATGCGATGACAAGGTACGATGATACTGATTGGGTTTTTGCCGTTCGCAGCCCCAACAGCACGAACGGCATTTTTATTGCCTAAACGCTCTGCAATCCAACCATAGGTGTACGTTTCTCCAAACGGAACTTGTGCTAGTATTCGCCACACTTGCTTTTGAAAGTGTGTACCATCTACATCAAGCGCTACATCAAAGCGTTTACGTTTGCCAGCAAAGTATTCATTTAACTGTTTTTTTGCCGTTTCTGTATGCTGGTTTTCCCCTTGCTCGTAGCGCGTGTTTGGAAAAAAGCCAACATATCGTAAACCATCGTTGGACGCTTGTATTATCCACTCTCCAGTGGGCGATACTAATGTAGTTTCAATCATAATTGTTGCCATAGTTGAAATGTTAAATAAGAACGAAAAGGGGCACATTTTTCGAGATCTATTGTTTTTAAGGATTTTTCCATTGCTTTTTTCACACCCAGGTCACCACCCAAGTAAATGTCTGGGTGACTCAATCCACGCATTTTCGCATAGTCGACAGTCCAAGGTCCTATACCTTTAATTTTTAACCAGTTATCAAGTTCAACATGTTCCGAATCCACATATTGCGCAGCGAAAGCGTTAATAGCGGCCTTTCGTCGCTGTGGCATTTTAAAAAAGGCAAGATCACTATCAAATACGGCCTGAGGTTTGGGGAAGTAACGCATACCATCATCAGCTACTTCACCATGAGTTTCGACCAATAAAGCAAGTAAGTTTCTCGCCGCTTGAACACTAATTTGTTGACCCAAAATAGCTCTCATTCCCGCTTCAAATTCGCTCCAGATCCCGGGTAATCTGAGCCCCTCTTGTAGCGGCAAGTCGGGCGCTGCTTCATGAAGGTGGGACTCAATAAAGCCCGTGTCTGCATCTAAGTCTAACACGCGTCTGATCTGTGCAATCATAGGAACTAACAAGGATAGATCAGATAGCGCGATATCCACTTTAAAGCGATGTTTTTCAGGCTCGATAGTCGCGGTGAAACGCCCTTTTTCACCTTGTATCATCACTGTTCGCCCATAACTGTGTTCTGATAACCACTCTATACTTGGTACAATTCTCATCGCCAAAAACTGCTGCATTTTGTCCCAGTTGTACGGTGGTCGATAGGACAAGTAAATCGCGATTGCAGAGCCACTTCCCGCGTCTTTTCTAAGCTGACTTGGTGATAACTGATATAGTTTTTGGAATGCATCATTAAAACGTCGCAATGAGTTAAACCCAGCGGCAAACGCGACTTCCGTCACTGCAAGGTCGCTTTGCTGTAATAACTGCTTAGCTAAGTCACATTGCTTATAAAGTGCATATTGTTTGGGGCTCGTGCCAAAATATTGATTGAATACTTTATTTAAGTATCGGACCGAAATGCCTAATCTATCGGCTAAATCTTCTGTCGAATGACGTATTAAGGCACCTTCATCGATTAACTTTTTGGCTCTGACTGCAGTTGTTTCCGTGCCAAGCCATGCATAACTACCAGGCGCGCTGTCGGGGCGGCAGCGAATACAAGGTCTAAAGCCTGCTTGCGCAGCATTGTGGGCAAATTGAAAATACTCAACATTCTTTTCTTTTGCAGCAGGTGCTGGACATATTGGCCGACAATAAATGCCTGTGCTCTTTACCGCAACAAAAAACAACCCATCAAATCTAGCGTCGCGACTATTTCTAGCTTGAGAACAAACCTCTGGTGTATACATGACTTTCGCTCGTACTTCGTTTTCACTCAGTCTAATAGCTATCACACTAGCAAACTAGCCATTTTTGGTACTCAACCATGTTTGGAGTATTCATGAAAAAAGCCCACTAGGGGCTTTCTAACCTGAGCTTCGGATAACTAATGCCTTTCTAGCAGCCAGTTTTAGCGCTAACTGCGTTGAATTCACTTCCAATAGCCCGCTATTAATGCGTAAATTCGCCTTGTTATCCCTAAAACTCTCTGGCTAGACAGAAAGTCATTCAAGATAAATTTTAAAACTATATGTTAGCTCATTACTTACCCAAACCTCAGGTTAAATAACTGAGGAAAAAGTACTAACTTATTGCTTGACTATATCTTCGCTCAACTTCAGACCAATTGATGACGTTGTAAAAAGCGGCGATGTATTCTGGTCGACGATTTTGATACTTGAGATAATAGGCATGCTCCCACACATCTAAACCTAATATTGGGCTATGCTGCTCCATGTAAGGGCTGTCTTGATTGAGACTACTCGTTACCGCAAGTTTGCCATTCTCATCTACAACTAACCATGCCCAGCCACTGCCAAATCGACTGACAGCAGCGTTTGTAAACTCAGTTTTAAAGCTATCAAAACCACCGAGTTCATTTTCTATCGCTTGTCTTAACGGCCCATCACATAAAGGCGCATAATTCGGAGTCATAATTTGCCAGAACAAACTATGGTTATTGTGCCCGCCGACATGTTCTTGCACTGCTTTTTGTAAGTTTTCAGGTAACGTTTTAATGTTTCTCAGCAACATTTCGGTATCTTCACCTGCAAACTCCGTCTCCTCTAACGCTGCGTTTGCTTTATTGATATAAGTCTGATGATGCAAAGTATGATGGATCTCCATCGTTTTCGCGTCGATATGTGGTTCCAGTGCATCATATGCGTAAGGTAACTCAGGTAAGGTATAAGCCATTCGACCTCCAAATGTTAATGTAAAACGCGAGAATGCAGGTGTGTTACCAGCATCGCTTCGTTAATTTGATGAATAAGCTCAGGTAAATGAGGATAGCGTTTTGCAAAATAGATCAGCTCTTGCCGAGTTTTATGTAAATGATGCAAGACGATAGGCGCAAGTTCGTCATTATATTCAAGGTAGGTTGCATGTATCTTCAGATGGATTGAAACAAGTTGCTGGCACGCTCTATTTGGTTGGTCAAGGGCAATAAAGGTGTCAGCTAGATTATGCGCGGATACCACGACGGCAGGTAAACTGTGCGCTATGGCACTCATTACGACACTGTCTTTTTGGCATAATAAAAACTCATCTAAAATACCTGTCGCAAGTGTCAATGCGACCTGATATTCGTCACGGGCACGCAGGAATATTTGCGCTTGATATGCTTGATTACCTGAGAGTATTTTAGCTTGCCAAGGTGACAACACTGAAGATAATGTGCGAGCTCCGCTTGCTAAGCGATTTGCACTAAGGTCCATGCGATTTTTCATATTTTACCCTTTTACCAATCTAGCTTACTTGTGCAAGCAAACCAGTATGAGCTATTTAGGCACTATACGATCACATAAACATTAATGCAAACTATTTTCATTTGTATTTATTTAATTTCTACACACTGATGTGTTATCAAAGAGTCCTCGGTTAATTCAAGTGTGGTATGCAACAATCCAAACCGCGACTGTAACCCCTCTTTTAACCGTGCTAGCGTGCTTTGGTCGCTCAAGGACGTAATGACAACTTGCGCCTCTAAAATATATTCATGCTCATTGAGCTGCCAAACATGAATATGGCTTACTGTCTTAACATTCTCTTGAGTCTCAAGATATTCCTTAACCTCTTGAATATTAATATTATCTGGTGTCGCCTGCATGAGGATTCTAATACTACTTTTACTCAGTTCAACGCCATGGTAAATCACGTATGCGGAGATCAATACAGTGGCAATAAGATCCACCACATACCATTGATATAAGATGATTAATGTTCCAGCCACGATCACCGCAACCGAAGCCGCAGCATCAGAAACATTGTGAATAAATGCCGCACGTATATTTAGGCTGGTTTTTGCACCTGCAGAATAAGTAATAAGCGCTGTGATAACATCGATAACTAACGCTAAGGCCGCGAGCCACACCACTATCCAGCCATCAATAGGCTCTGGATTTAAAAATCGAGAAATCGCTTCAAACAGCAGGTAGACCCCAACAACAATGAGTGTCGCGCTATTAATTAACGCCCCGATTATTTCAGCACGTTGATAGCCATAAGTGAGCTCCAGAGAGGCCGGCTTTCTTGCAACTTTTTGCGCAACTAACGCGATAATAAGCGCACCGGCGTCACTTAAATTATGTAGCGCATCAGCAACCAAAGACAGGCTACCTGATAGAATACCGCCAACGACCTGCGCGACACTCAGCAGAATATTAACAAATACAGCCCAACCGAGCTTGTTTCCATGATGGTGATGATGTGCGTGAGACATACTCAATCCTATTGATTTATTCGAAGATGGGGCCGAACTCATCGACCCCCAGGTCATTACGAATTTTTAATTTGCTTTGAGAATAGTGGATAAAGTGCTGGCAATACAAACAAAGTCAGCAAGGTTGATGTTAATAATCCACCGACAATTACGCTGGCAAGTGGCCTTTGAATTTCAGCACCCACGCCTGTCGATAGCAACATGGGAATAAGTCCCAGTGCTGAGGTGATCGCAGTCATCAGCACGGGTCTAAGCCTTGAAATTGCTCCCTCAAAGACACCTGCATGAAGCGGCTCTCCCGCAGCCAATCGCTGGTTTATGCTCTCAACCATAACCACACCATTAAGTACCGCGACACCGAATAGGGTGATAAACCCAACCGAGCTTGGTACCGATAGGTATTGTCCTGAGATATATAAAGAAAATACTCCGCCAATCACCGCAAGTGGCACATTCACTAAAATAAGCGCAGCTTGAGCCATTGAACCAAATGCAAAGTAAAGCAGGAGTGCTATCAATGCCAAAGATAGCGGTACCACGATTGCCAAACGTTTTTGTGCTCGCTGCTGGTTTTCAAATTGACCACCTATTTCAACACCATAGCCTGTCGGCAAGTCAACTTTCCCATCAATAGCAGCGCGGATATCACTCACTACACTGCCCATATCTCGACCTTGCACATTAGCTTGGATCACGACTCGACGTTGAACATCATCCCGCCTTACTTGGGGCGGGCCAGATTGATATTCAACATTAGCTACATCAGCCAAACGGATCCACGCCCCCGAACTCGATTGCAAGCGTATTTCTTCAATGCTCTGTTTGCTTCTACGGTACTGAGGTGCCAAGCGCACGTAGATATCATAGCGTTCATTACCGTTGATGACCTGCCCCGCTTTACTGCCACCGATCCCATCTTGCACTAATGCCATAACATCTCCAACTGCCAAACCGTAGCGAGATAACGCTTGACGTTTTGGAGTGATGATCAGCTGTGACTCACCTGCTATTTGTTCAAGTTGAACGCCTTCAGTCCCTTCAACTTGCGCCACGGCCGCTTCAATTTCCTTACCTTTTTTTGCAAGCACAGCCAAATCAGGGCCAAACAGTTTAATCGCCAGCTGCGCCTTAACGCCTGAGAGTAATTCATCGACACGCGTCGCAATAGGCTGTGAGAAATTAAAGAGTAAGCCGGGATAGGCCGATAGCTTTTGTTCCATCAAAGCTTGTAATTCGTAGCGGTTACTCGCGCTTTGCCACTGTGCAACCGGTGCAAGGCCAATATAGATTTCAATGTTATTTACCGGCTCAGGATCGCCACCGATCTCCGCGCGACCAATTCTGCTGAGGGCGTAATTTACCTCCGGGAATGTAAGTAGCATTTTCTCCAGTTCAGGCGCGACATTAAGCGCGGTTTCAAGACTTGCTGAGGGAGCAAGTGTTACCCTAAGGTTGATGGTGCCTTCTTCAAGCTCTGGGACAAATTCGGTGCCAATTTTGGTGAACGTAAAACCGGCCGCCGCAATCAATAATACAACTATCGCCAGCAACAGCTTCTGCCTATGCAACACTCGATTTAACGTCCAGCGGTAGCCTTTTTCTAGGGCGACGAGAATAACGCTCTCTCGCGCTTTAACGCCATGCCTAAATAAGTAGGTCGCAAGCGCTGGCACAATGATAAGGGCCACAAATATCGCAGCAACAACAGCCAAAATGATACTGATTGCCATAGGTTGAAACAGTTTGGCTTCAACCCCTTCAAAACTAAATAACGGAGTGAATACCACTAAAATAATACTAGCTGCAAAGAAGATTGGTCTTGCCACTTCCTTTCCTGCAAGCTCAACGATGAGCCCTACAGAGTAGTCAACACTCTCCTTTTGCCTCGTCAGGTGTTTAAAAATGTTCTCTACCATCACCACTGAGCCATCGACTAGCATACCAATCGCCACTGCGATACCGCCTAGCGACATCAAGTTGGCCGATACGCCAAGCCATGCCATAACGACGAGTGCAATGGCAATTGAAATAGGGATTGAAATGAGAACCAAAAACGTCGCTCTAAGGTTCATTAAAAACAGCGCGAGCACTACAACGATAAAAATAAATGCCAGTGCCAAGGCTTCAACGACGGTTTGTACTGCTTTACTGATCAAATCAGACTGATCGTAAAAAGGCTCGAACCTTACCCCTTCAGGGAGTGCTTTATTGATGAGTTCTACACGGTTGTTAATGCTATCTATGGTTGCTTTGGTGTTTGCCCCCATACGCTTGAGCACAATCCCAGTTACAACCTCACCGAGCTGTTCCACCTCACCGGACTCTCGCTTTCTAGACATAGTCACCGCGCCTTGACGGATTTCTCCGCCAATCGATACGGTAGCAACCTGAGCAACAGTCACTACCGTGCCATCAATAGTTTTAACAGGCACATCGGCAATTTCTCGTATCCCTTTCTCCCCACTTTGAAACCAACCGGTTCCACGGATCACCAACTGCTCTTGACCACGCTCTAGATACCAGCCGCCGACATTTTGGTTATTACGTTCAATGGCACTCACAACATCTTGCTGAGTCAGCTCATAAGCCAGGAGTTTATTGGGGTCGATATTGACTTGATATTGGCGTACATCACCGCCAAACGCCAATACATCAGTTACCCCGTCAATTGGCATAATTAACAGCTTGACTACCCAATCGTTGAGACTACGCAGAGCCATTGCATCGTACTCGGAATTAGGCTCGCTCATCAGCATATACTGAAATACTTGACCAAGTCCTGACGTATTTGGTCCCATCTCAGGCGTCCCAACACCGCTTGGGATCAACTCTTTAGCGGCTTGGAGGCGCTCAAATACCAACTGTCTGGCAAAATAGATGTCGGTCCCTTCATTAAAAACCACCGTAACACCGGATAGCCCGGTTTTAGAGATTGAACGCACTTGCTGTACATCCGGCAAGGCATACATAACGGCTTCGATTGGATAGGTGATTAACTGCTCAACTTCCTCCGCAGCAAGTCCTGGCGCTTCGGTGTTCACTGCAACTTGCACGTTCGTTACATCGGGAAACGCATCTAAGTTGAGTTTTGGAATAGTCACGCTAGCAGTTGCCGTGATGACGAATAAAAAAAGCACAATTAGAAGCCGATTGTTTACAGACCAATCGATAATTCGATTAAACATGATAAGGCCCCTGTTAATGGTTATGTGGATCGAAGCCAGCTTTGGCTTGCTCTGACGCAATAAAGAAAGCCCCGGTAACGGCCACGCGCTCACCCACAGCCAAACCGATAACTTCAACTTGAGGTCCAAAGTTTTCACCTAAAGTCACTTCTTTGGGATGGAATTCGCCGGGCGCTTCTTCGATGTACACCACCCAGTCACCATCAGGTCCGCGACTTAAAGCATCAGCGGGCAGTGCAATGGTCGGCTCTTTTGACGGTACGATAAAGTTGACGTTAACAAACATCCCTGCGTGTAGCTTGTCGTCACTATTTTCAACCAATAGCCGGATCTGCCGAGTTCGAGTGATGGGATCGATAGTGTGTGCTTCTTGGATAACGCGAGCCGAATATTGCTGATTTTCTATGCCTATTAAGGCCTTGGAGTTAACCTCTAAAGAAAGCTGCGAGTTTGGTTGTAAACGGGCTTCCACCCATAGCTCACTTTCATCAGTAATTGCCATTAAGGTTGTGCCAGAAGCGACATGCTGGCCCTGAGTAAAGGCATCTTGAGTTACAACCCCCTCGCGCTCAGCAACGAGCGTATATTGCCCAAGTTCACTGGCGGGCTTATTGGCTATTTCTTTAATCTCTTTTTCTGTTACCCCAAGTGCCAACAACTTTGAATAAGCCGAACTAAAATCAGCACTTGCTTGAACGCGCTCACGCTCACTTATGGTTTCTTTGCTTAAGCGTTTCACTCTATCCCACTCTGTTGAGGCAACCAAATATTGCGCTTGGGCCTGCGCCATTGCCTCTGAGAATAAGGTGATAAGTGGGTCGTTAATATTAACCATAGAGCCAAGTGTAGTGTGGCGCCTAAGCACGATTGAATCAGCTCTTGGTGATACTAAATAGCTTGTATAGCCATTGGCTTTTACTTCTCCTGGTGCAAAGTAAAAGCGCTCATGGCGTTCCAGCTTTACTTCTTTGGTCTGAATTCCGGCAAAACGCATTTGTTGCTGCGTTAGTACGATAGCATTTTCTTCCTCTTCATGTTCTTCATGACCGTCGCCTGCATATGCCAGCGAGCTAAAAAGCGCGTTCACCGCGAAATAGATGGAGAAAATTTTAAAGTTTGTCATTCGATACTCTTTTACTCAAGAACGTAGGTAGACGTTCGAAACCGTTAGCTTGTTAACCGAATTGCACCAAGCACTGCTTTTGCGGTGGCAATTCTCGAACAAGAATGCGCTTCTCAGGCAGGCGTGAGTCATCTGTAATCAACGTCATTAACTGAGAAGGGGTAATAACAATCAGTTTTAAATAGATTGATATAAACGGAGTGGGCAGTATCACTGAAAGCAACACATATTAGCGGAGAGAACAAATCTAATTTGTTTATTCACCAGCACGAATTTGATCTGTGTTAGTTTTATCAATCAACTGGTTAACCTGAGCCAAGGTTAGTTAAGTCAAATTGAGATTACGCTTTCGATGATAACCGCTACTTAAGCGATCGGCGGACGATGTGCTTGCTCTACAAAGACGCGCACTTTGGTATCTGATTGAGAATAAGTTTCGCTATTTGGTCGCATTCCAAAGGGGATAAAAGACTTTAAAATCACTAAATTCAAATGCGTACCACTGCAATGGCCACAGTGGTGGCAGTCTTTTGTATGATGCTCGCTGGGATCTGCTTGCACATCTTCAGCATGATCGTGAGTGTGTTGGAGGTGAGATACTTCGATTTGATGGAAGCTAGATTCAGACGCGAACACACTCACGGATTGTACCGAAAGTAGAAGCATCACAAAAATCAGTATTAGCTTATTCAAATCTACATCTCTCTTAAAACAAAAGATCGTTGCCAATTTACCACCTGCACTTGTGCTGTCAATAGTTGCGCTACGCTTTACATCTTATTTTTTACTTACGTTACTAAAATAACTTTACTTATCCACTCAAAATGAAATAACAATAGTTTGCATTGTTAGGCCAAAACATCAACTTAAATGCGAATTATAATCAATATATAACACATTGTTTTATAAAGTTTTTTTATTGACACATCAAAGAAAACCGTTAGACTAGCCGCATATTCACAGTTTGAGGTAACAGCATGCAAGGTAAACAAAAAGTCATCGACGCATTCAACAAGCTATTAGCCAATGAGCTTGCAGCTATCGATCAATATTTTATCCATTCACGTATGTACGAAGATTGGGGTTTGAGCAAACTATACCAACGCCTTGAGCACGAACGTGAAGAAGAGACCACGCATGCGGATTGGTTGATTAAACGCATTCTTTTCTTGGAAGGGGTACCTAACATGACAAAACGTCGTGATTTACTCATCGGCCAAGATGTAAAATCTATGATGGAAAACGACCTAAAGCTGGAGCTTGAAGTCGTAGAGTGTGTTAAAGAAGCAATCAAAATCTGCGAAGAAGAGCAAGACTATCAGTCTCGTGAAACGCTTGAGAAGTTGTTGTTTGATACAGAAGAAGATCATGTTTACTGGCTAGAGCAACAAATTCGCCTGATTGATCTTATCGGCGCACCGAATTATATCCAATCTCAGCTTTAGTAAGGACTGTACGTATGAAAGGTGATAGAGAAGTAATCGTAGCGCTTAATAAAGTCTTAGCAAATGAGTTGGTAGGTATCAACCAGTACTTTTTACATGCACGTATGTTTAAAGACTTCGGCTTTAACCAATTAGATAAAGCGGATTATAAAGTTTCAATCCAAAAAATGAAAAACGCCGACCGACTTATCGAGCGAATTTTGTTCTTGGAAGGCCTTCCTAATTTACAAGATTTAGGTCGTTTAAAGATTGGTGAAAACAGCGCTGAGATGATTGATTGCAATATGGCATTTGAGCAAGCGTCTCTGGTCGACCTGCAAGCAGCAATTAAGTTATGTGAAGAAAAGCAAGATTACATTAGCCGTGAAGCGCTAGATAAAATCCAAAATGAGCAAGAAGAGCAAATTGACTGGCTTGAAACTCAGCAGCATCTAATTAAGGTGATGGGAATAAAAAACTACTTACAGTCTCAGCTATAAGTATTTAATTGAGGTTGCGTGATAATGTATTGTTACGCAACCTGATCAGTGACATCAACAATTGCAATCAGCTTTTCATTTAGAATCTTCTTCGTACAGTTACAGCACTTTCCACACTGCTTGCCAACAGATAATGTCTGGCTAAGATCACGCATTGAACGAGCACCATTGTCTATCGTCTCTGCAATCTTTTTATCTGTAACACCATGGCAAATGCATACGTACATAAATGAAAACCAATCTTAAACTCATTAACTGCGAACAAGTTTAATCTAAACGATAACAATTATCAACACACACCCTTGCTATAAATGCGAATTATTTTTCTTTTTAAGCTACTGCAAAGACTTAGTTCGTCACGCTTCGTAAAACGCCGTACTCGAGCCGACGTTTAGTTCTATAAAATTAAGAAAAATCCCATAAAACTGCTACGCTTAAATTAACTTAATCAGCGTTATTTTACCCATTAAGAGTTAGGGTGCTCCTTCACCTGTGTAGATTGTTTTATTTGCTACAAATGATAAACCTTAAACATGTATAAATTGTTAATTAAATTACATAAAAAACCAAGGTTTAAGTTGATTTCAATCTAGTATTTCCGCTAGACTGCGCGTCACTGCTAACAGTTTTATTAGCGCAGATCAGCTTAGTTTGATTTGGTAACATGTTGTTAAAGGACTAAATAAGATTGGATAGAGAAAGGTCTTTTAATGAAACAAGCGCTATTGTGTTTTTTTATATTATTTTTTTTGTGTTGCATAGTCGCGCCCAGCCAAGCCCATAACTTCGGTCAATATACTTCTCGTTTCTCTGTTGAGGAAGGACTAAGTCAGTCTGCAATCACCGCCATAACACAAGATAAACATGGCTTCATTTGGATAGGTACTCTTCAAGGGTTAAACCGCTATGACGGTAATCAACTCGTTAGTATTGCAGCCTCTAAGGGTCTGGATGAGCAAGAAATAGTTGAGTTATTCAATATCTCGAGTGACGAGCTTTTGATCTCTACTGGAGTCAGCGGTGCGTTTTTACTGAATGTCGATGACTACACAGTTCAACAAATCTACGATGGTAAACGCCAAGATAATAATACAGTTTCAAAACCCATCGCCACGGCCATTGGGCATAGAGAAAACATCATTTTCTCCATTGAAAGTGACCTCTACACATTAGATCGCAATACGTTAAAATCTGAATTACTCACTCACTTCAAACCAAGTAGTTACATTCGCGCTATAAACGTTATCGGTAACTTTGTGATTATTGGTACAACGGAAGGCCTTTTCACCTATTCTCTCGCAACCGGTAATGTAGAGCAAATAAGTTACACAGATTCAAAATCAGAACTCAGTCATGATGTTAAATTATTAAAACGCGACCCATCGTTGGGACTACTTGTGGGTACTGTAGAAGGCTTATTTGTAATTCCAGTAAGCAACCAAACACTGATTGCTTCAAAAAGCTATGAGCTTGTTCCTGAAAAAAATATTTGGGGACACCAAATCACTCCCTATGGCGAGTTTATTGCGACTGAACATGGGCTGTTTATTATAGATAGAAGAAAAAAAACCAGTTCAAAAGTCCTTTCCTTAACCGATGGGCAATATCGCCTCACCAACCCAAGTATCACTGAGCTTTACGCAGATAGAAACAACAACCTATGGATGGGTACATATAACGATGGTGCATATTTATGGCCATCAAGCTCCCTGCGTTTTGCTTCACTTATAAGTACCCAAGACAGGTTTGCTAATAATAATATCTGGTCAATTCATCCTACCAACAATAATACGGTGCTCCTTGGTACGGATAACGGAATTAACGAGTTTGATTTAAGCACACATCAATTGAAATCCAGCTACCTACAAAATAGAGACTCAAAAGCACTGTACGGAGCAGATGCTGTATTCTCTATTCTTAATTCTTCACATTTCGACGAACACACTTTCCTAATCCAGACAGCTCAAGAGACCGCACTATTTAACACCGACACCAAGCAGCTAAGCCCAATTACACTTGAAAATGGTGACAAACTTGAGCCATATAGTTGGGGTATAGCTAAGTACTCTGAGCACAAATTTCCATTTATTAATAGTAATGGCTTTTACGAATATGACGCAGCTACCAATACAGTACGGGCATTAAAAGGACTGTCAAAACAACTGGCAGCAGCACAGAGCTTTTTGATCCTACCGCCTTTGGATACGACAGACGGTGAATATTGGATAAGTACAGATATCAGTTTAGTCAAATATAATGAGTCAACCGATACACTGACAACGATTTACAACAAATCGGATAAGCACTTGGTCTCTGCCGTTAATAGTTGGGTAGTAGATAGAGTAGGCACGTTGTGGTTGGCAACCTCAACCGAAGGTCTTGTCGGGATCAATAAAGATACTTACGCCGAAGAGTACAAGCTAACAACTGAACAAGGTTTGTTGAGTAATGCTATCTACAATCTCCTGTTAGATAGAGATGGAATGATTTGGGCCAGCAGTCAACGAGGCATGTTTAAGTTTGACCCGATAAGTAAAGTCTTAGAAACCTTTGGAACAAATCAAGGCTTACCGACGCTTGAGTTTAACGGGGGCGCTGCCGCAGCTCTCGAATCTGGCAAGCTCATGTTCGGCACAGTCAACGGCTCTATAACTTTTGATCCAGAACAGTTTTCAGACAGCTCCGTTAAACGCCGTTCGCTACTGATCACTCAAATGGATATCTTAAGCAGAGGTCAGACCTACTTAGCCCCTGATGCAATTTTGCAAGCACTTGATTTTAAGTTTGACGATATGGGCATTGAGCTACAGTTTTCTGACTTTGATTTCAATGCTGATCATCATATTCAGTATCAAGCCTCCTTGAATGGCCCAAGTGCACTAACGTTTTCAAGCTTAAAACGAAATAAAGTATTTCTAAATCAATTACTCCCTGGCGACTATCAATTAATCATTTCTCCTCGTTCGCTTGACAGGGACGATCTTAGCAACGCACTCAACTTGCGCTTTA
Organism: Pseudoalteromonas piscicida; assembly: GCF_002208135.1. Classification (NCBI taxonomy): domain Bacteria; kingdom Pseudomonadati; phylum Pseudomonadota; class Gammaproteobacteria; order Alteromonadales; family Pseudoalteromonadaceae; genus Pseudoalteromonas; species Pseudoalteromonas piscicida. The sequence goes on along the minus strand of NZ_CP021647.1, from coordinate 70,086 downwards.
ACGTTGCTCACTCTCCGTGGCGTTCTCCTCTTGCATTAATTGTATACAGCTTAAGTGCTTTTGCATTCATACTGCTAATTATTATTAAACATAAGCAGAAACAACGTCAGCTCGAAACTGCACTTAGAGCCGTTACGCATGCAGGGAGACAGACAAAACTTGCGTTGAAATCAACCAAGAGCGGCGTTTGGTCGGCGGATCTCGTGGCACGTCAGATAACGCAACAGCGTGCAGAAACGCTCGGCTTTGAGAGTGATACCATGACGCTGCAAGAACACTATAACGCGATTCACCCAGATGATAGAGAACTCGTCGAACGTGCTTGGAAAAAATTTATTTCTAACCCGACTAATGAACAGCTTTCTCTATCTTATCGACTGCGCTGCGCAGACAATAATTGGCACTGGTTTCACGACTTTGGTCAAGTCGCAGAGTTTGACTCGCACGGAAAAGCCAAAGAACTACATGGTATTTATACCAATGTTACCACGCAAAAAGCGAACCAGATGCGCGCAAATATGCTGGGCGAGGCTTTCAGTCAAGTAAACGATTGGATTTTGATCTTAGACCCGAACTTACAGCCCATCTCAGTCAATAGTAGCTTCTGTAGAGCGTTTCAACTGCAAGAAAATGAAGCATTAAACGACTTAACAACTGAACGCTTTGTCAATGCCATTGGGCAAAAGAAATTCCACGGGTTGATTGCAAATTTAAAATCTCTTGGACCGAATCAATATCTCAGGCAGGAAGTACAAGTTACAGACGGTTGGGATAAAGTGCATCCGGTTCAACTTAGCATTAGTGCGGTGTCCAAGGACAACGTGAACCTACAATACTTCGTGGTTGTTGTTACTGATCTGACTGAGCAGAAAAAAGCCGAGAATGAACTCAGATATCTCGCCAATTTTGACGCTTTGACGGAGTTACCCAATCGCAGCTTAATGCTACAGCACATCGAATTTGCGCTGTTTAACGCAAACAACACGCAGCAAAGCTGTGCCCTACTATTTATTGACTTAGATAAGTTTAAACCAATCAATGATGCCTACGGACATCATATTGGCGATAAATTACTGGTTGCTATTACTAAACGGATCCAAGAACAAATAAATAATAATTGCATTTTAGCAAGACAGAGTGGTGATGAGTTTCTCGTGCTAATTAAATCTTTTCCTAGCATCGAATACGTGAGCGAAGTAGTCACCCGTTTAGTAAAGCACATACCCGAACGTATCGAAATTGATGGTATCACCATGAGTGTATCAGCCAGTATTGGTATTGCAGTTTACCCATTCGATGCACCAGACTCTGAATCCTTGATCCGTAACGCCGACATCGCCATGATCCATGCAAAGCAGTCGGGCAGAAACGCATTCAAATTCTTTACTGAATCAATGAATGAAGAGATCAGTAAAAAGTTGCGGTTAGAAACGGCAATGAAAACAGCCGTTAAGGATGGAGAATTTTTTAATCACTATCAGCCTATCATTAATACCACAACGGGTCAGCTTGCCGGTGTTGAGTTACTTATGCGCTGGCAGAATAATGATATGTTGGTTCCTCCATGCGATTTTATTCCGATTGCAGAAGAAAGCGGTTTGATTGAAACCTTAACTGAACAAGCGCTTATCAGAGCCTTGATCGAATTGCGCCCTTTATTTAAACAAGAGCCTGAGTTTTATTTATCTCTTAATTTAAGCGCAGTACATATTTTGCGCTCAGATATTGCGCACCAATTCACTGAGATTTTAAAAGCACATGGTCTTACAAATCGTTGCTTAAGGCTTGAGATCACCGAGTCAATCTTTATGTCGGATATGGTTAAGGCTCGGGCAACTATCAACGAAATGAAGCGGGCTGACTTTGTATTGCTACTTGATGACTTCGGCACTGGCTTTTCTTCACTCACGTATCTGAATGAATTCCCTCTTGATATTATAAAGATTGATCAAGGGTTTGTACGTAATATGAGTGCAAAACCCGCGAATAAATCTATCATTAGAACCATTTATTTACTGGCGCAAAGCTTAAACATGAAGTGTATTGCAGAAGGTGTCGAGACAGAATCTCAGCTAAATTACTTAAGGGATGTAGGCTGCGAATATATGCAAGGCTATCACTTTGCAAAACCCATGGCGATTGACGATTTACTCGCATTTTACGAGCAACATGAGCGCTCACGAGCTTGATCTCGCGCTTAGTGCTTTAATTTTGTTACGTTGGGCTAGCACAAGAGTTAGCCCTTACCCACAGTTTCACTGTCAGGCAGTTCTGGCTGCTGCCATTCACTAAGCTTTTGATAGAGTTCATTAATATCAATGGGTTTTGCAATAAAGTCATCCATACCCGCCTGTATACATTTTTGTTTATCTTCCTCATAGGCGTTAGCTGTTATCGCGATAATATGTGGGCTGCCGTAAATATTTGGCTCGTTTCTAATTGCTTTGGTACACGCAAAGCCATCCATATTCGGCATTTGGCAATCCATTAAAACCAATGCATAGTTCTTTGCCTTCATTGCAACTAAAGCTTCGACTCCATCGTCAACCTTGTCCAAAAAACAGTTAGTTTTCTCTAGCAACTTGCCAACAACAACTTGGTTAATTTTATTGTCTTCCACCAATAAGATATCAAGACCATTAAAATTAGGTGCACCTACCTCTTGTTGCTCTTTCTTAATCCCTTGTCCTTTTGAAGCGGGAATATCTACATAAAACTGACTGCCAAGCCCAAGTTCGCTGTGAACTCTTATCTCACCGTGCATTGCTTCGACGAGCTTTTTAGAGATGGCTAAGCCAAGTCCGGTACCGCCAAATTTTCTTGTGGTTGAAAGATCTGCCTGAGTAAACTCATGAAACAAAGTTTCCTGCTGCGCTTTTGAAATGCCAATTCCAGAGTCAGCAACGGTAAACTTTAACACCCCGTTCTCATAGTGAACCGAGAGTTTAATGTATCCTTTATTGGTAAACTTTCCAGCATTGCAGAGCAAATTATTTACCACTTGTGATACACGTAGCTCATCTAACTCAAGATATGTAGGTAGCTCAGCACCCTTTTCGTACTTAAACTCCACCCCATACCTGACGTTAGAAATTTTGAAAATACTGACCAAACTATCAAGCATTTCCTGTAAATTCACGGCTCGACGTTCTATGTTCAATGCCCCAGCCTCAATTTTAGAATAATCCAAAATATCATTTAGGATAAGCATTAGGTTCTTTGCCGACTGCCGAATAATTGTGATTTGATCTGCCATCTCATTACTAAGACTCTTTTCTCTGATCAAGTTATCAGCCATACCGATGATTCCATTTAGCGGCGTCCTAATTTCGTGGCTCATGTTCGCGAGGAATCTGCTCTTCGAGTGATTGGCGGCGTTAGCGGCTTCTACCGCTCTAGTAAGCTCTTCCGTCTTCTCAGCTACTTGCTGCTCCAACTCGCGATTGAAGTCGGTAAGCTTGCGGTTAAGCCGTTCATTTTCTAAGCTGGCCTGGTTTTGTTTGGTAAAACTCAGTGTTAGCTTAAAAGCCAATTGATTAAATTGCTGCTGTAACTCAATTATTTCTAAAAAGCTGCTATCGGCATTAGCCGAATTTTCGATTAAAGTTGAAGGCTCGTAAGCCCTAATATCATGACTTAACGCCACAATTGGACGCACCAGCAATCGAGTGAGCTGACGGACAAAAATAGAGCTCAATACAATAATCGCGAGCGCAAGTCCCAGTGCATCTGACCACGCTTCAGCAGCAACTAAGTTAAGATATTTACGGTCGAGCATGGTGATAACTGACCATTCATATTTTTTGGATACCGCAGTTTGTTTAAATAAGATCTGCTCAGTAGAGTCTTCAAAAGTTGCCGATTCCTTATCAAACAAGGCTTGTAATACCAAATCACTTGGCATATCCAAGGTTTTAAATTCGGTTTTTAATGAGCTATAAACGACCCTTTTATGCTTATCAAATACGATCAAATTAGCGTCTTCAGCAAGAATTTTTGGAATAAAGCGTTCAAATGAGCCAAAGATTAAAGACCCTTCCACAATTCCTTTAAACTTTTCGGCGATAAAGATCGGCGCAGATATTGCGACGATAGGAGCTTCATCAAAGCCACGTCCTTGAAATATACCTGAAACAAATCCTTCGGGGGATTCAGGTGCTTTAATAAAATAGTCTCTATCAGATACGTTAGCATTTGTTCCCTTCATAGTCTCAGCAAAGTGCTGCGGATATAGATGAGTAACATTAGCAAACTCGTCTGCAACAATAGCGGTTCTAAAATTTGCGTGTGTCTTCAGTAACCGCTCTATAACATAATCAGCATCAATTCCTAAGGATATATCCGTCGCGGATATCACCATTGCGCGGCGATAAGCATCCAAGTAGTCATCAATTTGAGCGCTAATAGAGCCTGAGGCTTCTTCAAGCTGGGTTTTTATCTCAGCTTCAATTCTTTTATAGTAATTGTTTGTCAGCACGACGGTTGTCATTAATACAACCAAAACGATAACAAGATTAACGGTAGAATTAAGGATTTGATTGAGCGGCATCCCTTGCCATTTTCTGCGAGTAAAGAAAAAACTCAACAGGTCGACTACCGCAAGACAAATACCGGCGTTGATAAGGTATTTTGCCAGTGCCGTGAATATAACGAGTAAGGGAAGCTCAAGGACGAAATAACCGAAAATAAATAGTGCAGGTAACCCGAGCAAAATCCAATAAGCGATACCCCGAACAAAAAAAGGCTTGGCGAAACGAACACATACAAAGTGTAACCATAACACTTCGAAGAAAAAAACCACCGAGGGCCAAGCATGCTCCCATCGATACCAAATAAAGCCAGCCTCAATAATCACAGCAACGATGGCATAGCGCCATCCGCAAAGCAGTAGAATAAATAACACAAACAGCTGGCCAAAAAGAAACTCTGAGCTATCTAGAAACCAAATTGGTAAAAGGTTAGCCAACCCGCCAAGTACAGCTAAGACGAAAGTTATTATGAGCGCTTGCTTTTGATTCAAGTGTTACACCATCTGTTTGTGATACTGCCTATGTATAACAATAAAAAATATTTTAAAACCTGCCAAGGTAGTGCAACAAATAACTAGAAAAAGTATGATCCATGTTAGTGGTGAGGGCAATCATGGCTCTCTATTTGTAACACACTACTAAGTACATTAAAGGACTTTTTTAACGCTTCTTCCACTTCCACTCTACACGCTGAATCATGAGATTCGATAGTGCAGTGATGCTTTAATACCACGTGTGCACCAACAACAACCGCTCCATCAATTTTACTCACCGTAATATTATGTGCGCTTTCAACATGCTCTGTGGACACGATGGTTTTCTCAACTTCTTGAACCGTGGGCAAAACTTCAGGTGGTGTAGCAAGCCCTTTAAGACAAGCGATTATTACCTTAATACCTGTAAACAATACAAAGATAGAAATCAGCATGCTCGAGAGAATATCAACTACCTCCCAACCTGTAAGGTGTATGATTACACCTGCGATAAATGTCGATATCGTGGAAAGCAAATCAAAAAATGAGTGCAAGAAAACAGCATAAACGTTGATACTGTCTTTACGGCCTTTGTACAATACCCAAGCAGAAGCCCCATGAAAAAGAAACCCAATTGCGGCAATCATAGACATTAAATAGCTGTTAACCTCTAGGTCATGACCACCCGCATGGTGAGACAATCGCTCACTCCCTTCTAGCAAAATAATTACCGCTATTGAAAGATAGAGAATGCCATTAATAAGCCCACCGGTATATTCAGCCCGCTTGTAACCATCGTTGTATGTTTTAGCTAGATAAACTGCCACACTTGACGCTATCAACGCGATAAACAAAGAACTATTGTGAACAAACAAGTGCCCAGCATCAGCCAGTACAGCGAGAGAATTAGCGTAATAAGCACCAATAACTTGAATGATCATAAAAGAGCAAGTGATTGCAAGCGCAATCAGTAGTCTTCGGCGAGAAGCTTGATGCGTAGTGATATCTGTCATGGAATGAGTCGTGTACCTATTTAATATAAGATGCTACGTACAACCACAGCGTAAAATGAAGCCATCACACTAAATGCACCTCATCTTATCTTTTATACCGTGTAGGAAAAAAGCCGTGATTCAAAAATACAGAAATAAATTTAGAAATATACGTAGTTAACCTGAGCTTAGGATAATTAATGCCTTTCTAGCAGCCAGTTTTAGCGCTAACTGCGTTGAATTCACTTCCAATAGCCAGCTATTGGTACGTAAATTCGCCTAGTTATCACTAAAACTCTCTGGCTAGGTAAGGAAAAATTTAACATTATATAAAAAAACAATGAGTTACCTCATTCCTTTTCCAAACCTCAGGTTAGTTATCGCTTAAACATTGCCCTAAATGGCAATGATATACAGTCTCAATTGTAACGCTTCCACGTGCTAAATGCACTAACATTTGCGGCTGTAGAGACCGGCTTTACGGAAAAGTTTAGCTCGCATTGCTGTTACTTGGCGTTAAATAGAATTAGGTTTTCTCCAATTGAGTCACAACATCGTTTGCGATTTGCTTTAATATTTCACAGTCAGCTTCACTCAACTCTCGCGGCTCTATGTCGATAACACACACTGTACCAACGCAAAAACCGCTGGACAATATGATAGGAGCACCAGCATAAAATCGAATATGAGGGGCATTTAACACCAAGGGGTTATCCATAAAGCGAGGATCTTCTAGCGTATCGGGAACAACAAATACAGTATCTTCTAATATCGCATGGCCACAAAAAGAAACATCACGAGACGTTTGCTCAGCATCCAGTCCGAAGCAAGATTTAAACCATTGTCTGTCCTTGTCAACAAGACTTACCAATGCAATAGGAACATCAAATACATGAGCGGTAAATTGGGTAATTCTATCCAATTCAAGTGTTGGTTTTGTATCGAGTATCGCAAGTTCCCTAAGCGCTTGTAACCTAGCATGTTCGTTTTCTGGTAACTCAGGGATTTTCATAATCTACTTAATTAGACAGTGTTTATATTTCTACTATAGTTTGTTTTGTGAGATAACGCAGGTGGCAAATGTGAGCAAATATCTTAAAATAATCGCCCTAACCCTTTTTTCCCTAGTCTGCCTAAGTGGTTTTTACCTCGAGATTAATGAGTTTAATAAAAATCGCGTGGTTCACCAGAGTCTAACCCAATACTACAATAACCTCTCAGGCCTTGATAACGCGATTGAAGCGATATTTAGTCTGCAACGTGAACGAGGTATGTCAACAGGGTTTAATTCCGAAAAAGAACATGAAGCGCGACTACTAGCGTACTACCAAGACACGGATGAAAAAATAATAAGGCTCACTGCTGAAAAACTCACTAGCATTAATAACTTCGATCAGTTTCAATTGACTATAAAAGAAGACCTACAAACACTGAGAACGCTTTATCGACAAGAAAATGTCGACCGCGATCAGCTCTTTCTTCGCTACACAATTTTAATAAATTACTTAATCGATACAGTCCGGAGCATACAAACCGAGCAATCCTTCATCCATAATTTTGGTAGCAAAGCACACAAAACACAGTTCCAGAATATTCATATACTTATCAGAGCTATAGAGTTAGGAGGAAGACTCAGAGCTAAGATCAGTAGTTATCTAACAGCAGATGAAGAAGTAACTAGGCTAAGCGCAATGAGAAGTGCATTACAATACTACTCGACCCATGTCACACTTATGGAAACTCTCAAAAATAATCAAAATACAGTACAACTATATAATGCGGCTACGGCGTCTAGAGAGTTTGACTATGTGACCGCAGCTCTAAATCGGTTCAGCCGTGGTTCTGAGGCCAACCTACCACACTATGTGTGGTGGGATAATAGCACCGCGTATTTGAATCTCCTCGCAAACGGCAGTATGACTCTACTTGAATATATGAAAGAATCTGCTGCTGCATCCATGCAAAAGTCACAAGAACGCGCTCAAACTTCACTCATTATTTCTCTGATCATTGCGCTTATCTATATCATTTTAATTTGTTTATTAATTAGAGCGTTTACCGAATTAAAAATATATAAAACCGCACCAATTAGAACGCAAACCACACAGCTCATCGTCATATTTTCCTCAGTGCTTGCAGTGCTATTTGTGGAACATTTCGCAAGTCAAAAGCAACTATTGTATCTATCAGAAATGCAAACGCTTAGGCAACTAAATAACCAATCATTGGAACGTGTAAATCGCCTTAAAACGCTGTGGTATAAGCCGCATATTGAAAGGCTCAGGAGTGCGAGTATTAGCACAGGTACAGATCCCGCAAAACGGTCTCAGTTACAGACCCTAGCCATTAACAATCTTAGTAGCACTCAGTATGTAGATAAAAGTCAGGTCACGTTATTTTACTCGCACCATCAGAAAAGCATGCAACGTGGTGGAATCATTACCCAAATTATAAAGGGCAATAATGGTCACCGTATACTGGTTATAGCGGGTCTTGGACTGTCCGTTCAAGGGCTGACTGAAACACTGTATTGGTACGAAACTCAACTGGACGTGTTACTTGGCAGCTTGGAGCTAAACCTTGAGACACGCCTTAAGAATGCATCAGGTTACTACACTGAAAGAGAAATACAGACTGTTCAAGTTAGCGGCAGTCAAACTCCATTAAGTCGTTTACTACTTGATAACCATATTGAGTACGGTGGCTTTCTTGGTGCAAAAATCTGGGATCAAGAGCTTCAAGTCGGTGCTTACGCTTATTCTAATGAGGCGTTTAATCAAGATCTCTTTCACACCATAGAGATAAAGTTTATTTGGCAAGTACTGTCTTTAGTTGCATTTTGCTTGTTTGGTTTGGCAATTAGCTATCGTGCCCAGCAAAAAGCCAAACTAGACAGACAAGTCGCAAAAGACGCCATTCAAAAGCGTCAAACTTTGTTAAATTCATCTGAAAAGCTTGCTTCTATCGGCAGTTTTGAAATATCGGTAGGCCAGTTTTACGGCCATACCTCTGAAGGGTTTAGAGCTTTATTTAACTTAGCACCAGAGCTTGAACACCACAGCCTAAAGCCAATCATTAAGTCACTTGATACCGATAACAAACAAACACTCTATTCAAACCTTCGCGCTCTAGATTTAGCACAACCTAGAGAATTTCAGCTAACTATTGAAGAGCATAGTTCTACCCGATATTTTAGTGTGATACTAAACTTAAAATACTACTCTAGCGAAAACACACAGTTTATTGTCGGTGTCGTAAAAGATATAACCAGTCAAGTCAACGAATCTAATCGTCAACAACGGATCCAAAAAGAGCTTGTTGCAGCAAGAAAAGCTGCCTTGGATAAAATGCATGAGGCCGAAGTGGAAAGGTCGTCCGCTCAATATTTATTAAGAGTTCAAAAATCGACTGAAAAACTGCTTCAAGAAGCTATAGACTCATTTCCAGCATTTATTCTGCTAGTTGATGAAAACCAACATATAGCCATGTTGAATCAGTTTAACGAACACATAAAAAGAACCGAACATAACGAATACCAATTCAAGGGAAGCTCTCTCAGCAAAGGTTCCGACGTTATAGAGTTTATTACCCAACTTCCAATGACTGACAGCAGCGAATTGCTCTCAATGTTGGAACAATCAAAAGACAAAGAGCAATATCAAGCGCAAACGACCTGTCAGTACAACGCCGAAGGGGCCGTATTTTGGTTCAACGTTTTAGTTAAAAATATCACTACTGATTCCGGAAAATATACCCTCATCTATCAAAATGATATAACTAAAAGCATCAATTTTTCTGCAGAGCTGGAACAAGCTCGCATAAAGGCCGAACAAGCTAGTGAAGCTAAATCTCGTTTCCTAGCAACAATGAGTCATGAGATAAGAACGCCGATGAATGGCGTGGTAGGCATGCTGGATATTCTCGCCCAGTCTAACCTTGATCATGAGCAATCACACCTCACCACAGTCGCAAAAAGCTCAGCGTTGGTACTACTTCGAATAATTAACGACATATTAGACTTTTCAAAAATCGAAGCTGGGAAAATGCAACTAGAATCTACACCATTTAGCTGGCAAGAAATTATTAAGGAACTTGCGGAGCTCCTTGCATATCAAGCGGGTTCTAAAAAGCTCAAACTTGCTTTTTATCTTTCGCCACAGTTACCAAACTGGCAATTAGGGGATCCAGTTAGACTGCGCCAAATTTTATTAAACCTAATAGGTAACGCCTTAAAATTTACCAAAACTACCGCAACCGCTGCGGGAGTTGTAGAAGTGACTATTGGACGCTCTGCCGATGATGGTTATATGGAAATTAGCGTCAAGGACAATGGTAAAGGCATGTCAGAAGAACAAGTAGACAACCTTTTTAAACCATTTGTTCAAGCAGATAGCAGTATTCAACGCCAATATGGCGGTACTGGGCTGGGCCTTTCCATTACCCACAAGCTTGTTGCTATGATGGAGGGGGAGATTGACTGTAGAAGCTTAGAAGGTTTCGGCAGCAACTTTATTGTAACCCTGCCATACTGCGAAGTACCAAAACAAACCAGTGAAAGTGGGTTAACCTTAGACAGGCTAAAAGTTGCTGTAGTGGGAGACGAGGACAAATTTGAAAAAGACCTGCAAAATCAACTACGCATCCATGAGGCACAATGCGAAATATTCCCTCGAGAACTTTTTAACGCACAACTGATTGATAGCCAACGATTTGATTATCTCGTTATTACTGCTGAAGCCTTCCAACAACTCACCACAGAAGGAAAAGAAGTTTTCGTCGCCGAAAGCGAATGCAAGTATATTATACTAGACAACAATCAAGATAAGCTTCCGCACGCAAATAACATCAACGTCTCTAACCTCTCGCTATATCCTTATTACGCTTATAAAGTCGTTTCACACATTGCCACCTTAGAAGGACTAATTGACAGTGAATCAACAAATGAAGACAGCGATGCTAAACCAAAGACGCTGCCCACAATCAGTGAAGCGCAAACACTTAACAAGCTTATCTTAGTCGTTGAGGACAATGTTTATAATCAAGATTTATTCAAAAGACAGTTAGCACTATTAGGCTATCAATGCATTATTGCCGACAACGGCAAAGTTGCCCTGCAGCTACTCGATCAATATCACTTTTCGCTAATTATTTCGGACTGTCATATGCCCGTGATGGATGGTTATGAATTCACAAAACAGCGTCGCGAACATGAACGTGCACGCAACCTTGAGCATATACCTATCATTGCAGCAACAGCTAATGCTTTAGAAGGTGAGAAAGATATTTGCTTTAACGCCGGCATGGACGACTATATTGCGAAACCCATTGTGTTGCAAAAACTAAACAGAACGCTAAAAAAATGGTTTGCGAGCAACACACCAATAAACAACCAAGCCGAAGAAAATCCCCCCTCGCTATTAGTAGAACTCGATGCCCCCACCAAACACATCGACTTAGTGATACTCAGTGAGTATGTAGGCACAGATAAAGAGCTACAGAGCATTTTCTTGAAAAGCTTTGTTGATGACACGAAAAAGCTGTTACAAGGGATCGATCTAGAACAGCCTGAAAGTGTCAAGAATATTGCACATCAAGGGAAAACCTCCGCAAAGGCAGTCGGTGCAACACAACTTTCTGAAAAATTGGCAGAACTTGAGCATGCTGCAAGTGAAGGCAAGCAGATAAAGATTGAAAATTTAATGAATCAATGTTTGATGCTTTTTGACAATGCACAAGCTGAAATCGCTTCTATACTTAACGTAGAAGATCTAATGTAACACGTGCTAACAATTCGGGTCTGGTATGTATGATAAATGAAAAGCACCTTATTATTGCAATTGATGACAGCGAACTTATTCTCACGCAATTGCAGTTATTGATTTCTAACCAGACACCATGCGCCTTTAAAGGTTTTAACAGCGGTCTGTCTGCACTAGAAAGTCAAGAGCTCCATCAGGCTTCCCTTATTTTACTTGATATCAACATGCCACAGATGGATGGTGTGGAGATATTGAGGAAATTTGCCGAGCTAAACATCCAAGCACCTATCGCATTGCTAAGTGGCGAAAAGGGTCTATTTATCAAAAATACCGCTGCACTAGCTGAGCTTCATGGCCTCAGCATTATATCTAGTTTAGAAAAGCCACTTTCTGCCACCAAACTAAAAGAACTCTATGGTCAGCTGCTGTCTCGCGATACACCTAAAAAGTCCCAACATGCACTACAAAACTTTAGTAAAGATGAAATCTATGAAGGATTATTGCGCGAGGAGTTTTGTGCTTATTTTCAACCCAAAGTTGCAAGTCCATCCGGTGCAATCATTGGTGCAGAAGTGCTAGCTAGATGGCATCACAATACTGATGGTACTGTGCTCCCCTCCCAATTTATCGCGACAATGGAGGAACACGATTTAATTCACCTGCTATCCTATAGTTTATTAAAACAAACGCTGTCCTTGCTTAGTTATAATCGAGATATTCTTAAAGCGCTTCAATTCAGCATTAATTTGAGTGTTAAAGAACTTGAAGACATAAAGCTCCCAGAAAAACTCGAGTCCATTTGCGAAGAGTATTGCACCCCAACTTCTCAAATCACGTTAGAGTTAACCGAAAGTCACTTATTGGAAAACATCAAGCGTGCGCTTGATGTGCTGCTGCGCTTAAAGCTTAAAGGCTTTAAGCTGTCTATTGATGACTTTGGTACTGGGTATTCGTCAATAAAGCAACTTAACGAATTGCCGTTTGATGAACTCAAAATCGATAGGTGTTTTGTCGATGGTTGTTCAATGCAACCTAATAAGCGCGTCATTATCGCAAGCACTTGTGAGATGGCCCACCAACTTGGTCTAGAGGTCGTCGCTGAGGGTGTTGAAGTAGTCGAGGATCTGGTCGTTGTACAGAGTTACGAAGTAGAGTCGGTCCAAGGCTATTATTACTATCCGCCTTGTACGCCGTCGGAGTTCTTACAAACGGTCTTAGAATCTGCGTTGCAAAAGTCCCATTCTAGTAAATAATTAAACCCAATAGCTTTTGCTGTACTCTCAAACCCAGAGGGAATTTATGCATAAAAAAGAAGTTGAACACGCTCAGCGACACCCAAAAGTTATCATCATTTGCGACGACCCAGCAGAAATGACAGGTGTTGTTGATATAGTCGCTTCTCAAGTCAACGAGTACCGTACTCTCACCAGCCACAAAGAAGTGGCAGAGGTGTTAACTGAGTCACCACCAGATGTCATCGTTATTGCTCGAAAAACGGTGTCAAAAAGTGTTGAAATTTATAGCGTACTCGCAAAACATGGCTTACTTAACTATGCCCATGAGAATATTTTACTGTGTGAAAACAAAGAGTCAGGGGTGGCCTTTCGGTGTTGTATGAAAGGTATTTTTACCGATTACTTTGTCTACAAACCTATGTACGAAAATTATCGGTTTCGCATGATTTTACACAATGCGCTAGTTCGCACAGAGGGTACTTCAGAAGTTGCCAAAATCAGAGAGGAGCATTTTGGGCGCATAGATGACAAGCTAAAGCAATTGATTGATGATGCAGCGTTGTACCATCAAAAAGCGGATGAGACACTGCAAACGGTAAGACGTAATCTAGACAATGAAAAAGGGATTAATAAAGTTCAAGATGATTTGCTAAACGAATTGAAACAAAAACACTTGTCACCACTGCTGGATGAATTAGAGCACCAGCTCGCTGAGAGTGTTCATGAATTAACGAAACGATTAAAAGACAAACAGTTTTCCATTGCAGAATTTACAGCCCTACTCGCTGAAAAAGACAACTCAAAGTGCGCACAATTAGCACAAAACGTATTGCCAGTAGGCGATACTGGCGAGGTCGATGTCAGCGAGCCACAAGCGATTGAAACCAAGCAAGAAGAAATAAAAATAATGGTTGTAGAAGACAACGAAATCTATCGAGAGATGATAGCCAAGATCCTACGTGATGAAGGATATAAAGTAGAGAGTGTCACCAGTGGGCTGAGCGCAATTAAAAAGCTGCGAAAGCACCGCTTTTCTATGGTGTTTATGGATTTATTTATGCCCGAGCTTGATGGCTACAATGCAACCAAAAATATTCGCAATATTCCGCACTGCAAAAAGCTGCCCATCATTGCACTAACAAGCAATAAAAACAAAGATATAATTAGAAAGTGGGCGTCTTTGGGACTCACTGGGTACATTACCAAACCTTCAACCAAATCATCCATTCTTAAAGCTGTAGAAAAAGCACTTACGGACAACCATTAAGTTGCGTAAATTACAAATCAGCAAACATTATCAAATCGAACTCTGCCATGATAAGTCGTATCAGCCACGGCGTTAGTGACGAGGCTGTAACTGACCGCATAAACCAACAATGAAATGAACGATGACTAGAAAAGCAACGACCATAAGCCATTACACCACTCGCTTAAATCATGTTATTGATTATATCTATAACAATATAAGTCGCGAACTTGATGTGATCACGCTTGCTGATCAATGCCATATGTCAACTTATCACTTTCATCGTGTTTATCGCTCCATCGCTGGGGAAACCATCAATGCAACCGTGAGAAGAATGCGACTACATGTTGCCGCAGGCATGTTAATTCGTACCCAAGATTCCATTGCAAAGGTGGCTGAGCAAACAGGCTACGCAAGTATTGAAGCGTTTAGCCGAGCGTTTTCTCAACGATATAAGCAACCGCCTAGTCAGTTTCGTCAACATGAACAGGCCAAGGCAAAAGGCTGTGCGGCCGAGTTTTATATCATTAAGGTAGATGAGGATTCGAATATGTTTAATGTAGAAATAGGCAGTAATGAGCAAATGACGTTAATCGGAATTGAGCACCATGGCGATTACATGCAAATCGGTCAAGCATTTGAAAAATTAAACGTACTGGCGCAGCAACAAGGCTTATTAGGTGCGGATACGCGTTTCTTTGGTGTGTATTTTGACGACCCAAAAACCGTCGAGGAAAGCAAACTAAAATCAATGGCAACAATTTTAGTGCCAAAGACGACAGCATCTCTCCCAAAGGGGCTTTGTGAATTCGCCATTCCATCGGGCAAAACAGCTAGCCTACTTTACCAAGGTGACTATGCTTCTCTTGAAACGCCTTACGAGTATCTGTTTGGACAATGGTTACCTAACAGTGAGTTCGAACCTGCAGATGTGCCTGTTATCGAAGAGTACTTAAATGATGTCAGAGAGACACTGCCACACGAGCTTCTCACTCGTATCACTTGTTACATTAAATAACTGACCTAAGCGCGATTAACTATCGACGACTTAGAAGTAAAAAGGAGGGTCTTCCCTCCTTTTTACTTTCGCGCCAATTAGAACCTATAGTTAAAGCTCAACTTAGCATTACGCTCGTTGCCAGGCGTACCACCTAAGAACAACGCCTTACTGTAATAACGCTCGTCAGTTAAGTTTTCTAGGTTTAGCTGAATGTCGAACCGATCAGCATTGAATTTAATCGCAGCATCCCAGCGGGTATAACCATCAATAGTTGCGGTTGGTAAGCCAAAGGACACAGAGTTGATCGTTCTTTCACTCTCATAGTTAATACCAAGACTATATTCCAACGCTCCAGCAAACCAATCCACTGGCTGAGTATACTTCACCCACGTGCTGGCAAACTTCTTAGGTACCCCTTTCATTTGACCTGAGCGCTCATTAGAACGGATCTCAACAGCATCTTGGTAGGTTGCATTCATATTCACACTGATTTGGTCGTTCAGTGCTAAATTTAAATCAAGCTCTACACCTTTCGATTCATCTTCATCGTCGAAAAAATAGCGCGGAACACTAACATTGTAGTCTTCTCCTGGTTCATCATTGTACTCAGGATTGCTATACATAAGGTTTGTACGTTTTGTTTCAAACCACACTAGTGACCCTAGCAAATCTTCGTCATACGCAGTAAAACGCACACCAATATCTAGCGTTTCAGATTCCGAGTCAGGTCTGTTTTTACGGTTCGCATCAGCTTCATTTTCTAGGCTACCCAGTACACTGTATGCAGTACGACCCTTTGCCATATTTACAAAAGCAGAAAGCTGAGAGGTCACTTGATAATTCAAGCCAATATTATACGTCATACCCGCATCATCCGTGTCCAGCTCTTCACTTTCTTCAGGTGAACGCTCAGTGCCTAAATGCTGATATTTTTGTTCAACGCTAGTATATGCAAGACCAACACGAGCAGTTAACGCATCAGTGATATACACTACTTCTTGTGCACTAATGCCATACGCCGTAAGCGTTTTATCATAGTTACTACGTAGCGATGGGTTATAACCCTCGAATTCTCCTGTCGGCCAGTTTGGGTTGCGAATATCTAAGATAAATGGAATTGAGCCTTTACCATCGGCATCATATGCAGACCAACTTTTTAAGCGCATATCACGATTTTCATAGTTAACGCTAACTAAGTGCTCACCGCTCAAAGAACCCATATCCCAAGTTAACTGTAAATCAGCAAAGTATTGCCAAGTTTTTTCGCTGGCAACTTGACGGCGATACTCTTGACGGCGAGCCGCATAAGGATATAGCACATCATCAATCACAAGCGGGGCTCTTGGGTTTGCATTAATAACACTATTGCGCTCCCAATAAACATAATTATAAGCACCCGTTTGGCGAACAAAATCCGAATCATAGCTACGCCATAACAGCTGTTGAGTCAGCTTTGAGTTACGATTCAGATACCAGTCATGACGCAATTTTATACGAAGCTCTTCACCCTCATTCGGGCGTGAAAGTGGAGAAATGAGGTTACCATCGCCAAGATTGAAAGGCTTTAAACCATCGCCAATATGGATTGACTCCGCAAGTTGCGCACGCTGCTCACCATTCAGTTGTACACCTAACCATTTACCTTTCTCGACATCATATTGTGGGTTATTTGGCAAACGTTCAGCTGTAACCAGTCCTGGTTGTCCTGTAATGCTATCCCAGTTAATAATGCGTACAGGGTCACCAATTGAATCTACTTGTTGTGAGTCATCAATATAAGCCGTTGAAAGTAAAAACGAGTGCTCGCTGCTTGGGTCGAAACGTAAGCTTGCATAGATTTCGTCTCTATTTGATTCTAGATCTCGATAGCCGTCGCTGCGCTCATGGTTTGCAACAACACGATAAGCCAACTTATCAGTAATTGCATCTGTAAAATCAACGCCCAAGCCATAAGTATTCCATGCGCCTACTTTACCGTTAATTGCAAGCGCTTGTTCAAATTGTGGCTTTTTCTCGACTAAGTTAACTACACCACCAGCTGCACCAATACCATAAAGGCCTGTAGCGGGACCCTTTAATACTTCGATGCTTTCGATGTTAGTTAAAGAGCGCGTTGGGTTAAAGCTGTTACCTAAGTCAGCACCACCATACATACCATCGTAGGTATAGTTTACGCCTAGACCACGAACCATCAGCGAGTCACCAATTCCGTAGTTATTACCAGCCTGAGATAAACCACTTACGTTGCGTAGTGCTTCTTGTAAAGTCGCTGCGCTTTGCGAATCTAGTAGCTCTTTGTCAACAACAACAACCGCTGCGGGGGTCTGCATAAGATCCATATTAGACTTAGTTGCCGTTCCAGATTGCAAAATAATTTTATTATGTTTGCCATAGACACTGATTTTTTCTATGTCATCAGAAGCGAAAACGGTTGTGCTTGCACCAAGTAAAGCCAACTTAACCGCAACGCATGAAGCGGAAAGAACAGAAGAGCGAGAGTATTGCATTTGTTAACTCCAAACTACGCAATTGGATCGTTATAAAATAGCTACAAATACCTATTTCATAAAATAATTTATTAAAGAGGGGGCGAAGTTTAGCAAAACAACAGTAATGATAACAACTATCATTTACATTTTAAATTTGTAATATTTTTTGCAATGCACGCAGAGATGATAATAGAGTGTAACAGATGGATGTTTTTATTTAGCGAGGCTAACACCGCTAGCTAAAATGCAAACGGTTTACGACATTTCGTAAACCGCATTACAGTATGAAAAAATTAAAAAAGCTCGAGTAAAGAAGGATATAACTCATAGCAGGTAAAGCTCACTTCAAGCCCAATCAAGACTAAAAGAAAACTGACCAGATGCCCGACTTTTACTTTTGAACAAACATAAGCGCCTAGCGGGGCACCAACGACCACAATCGGTATTGCCGCTAGCAAATAGCCATTTATTTCACTGGTAATCGTATTGAGGTGCCACGCATTGATACTACTTCCAATCAATGAGGTAAACGTCATCACCACGACAGAGGTTGCAGTCGCCTTTTTCACATCTGCATTATAAGCAATCACCAACAAGGCAAAGAGTGCAATATCAGCACCCGACCCCACTAAACCACTCGCTATACCTCCAATTAACGCTACAACCATAAAACGTAGCATTTTAGGTTGGATAAACTCACTGCTAGGTTGATGATGCGCCTTACGCCACCATCTCAAAATCAGCGTTAACGCAAAACAGAGAAGTAAAAAACTAAAAATAGACTTAACGAGGAGCCTTGGTGCCAGAGGTGCGATATATAATAGGCTGAGCGTAACCCCAAGCGCAGCCATTGGCAACGCCATTAAAATCACGTTTTTATATACTGGAATACGGCGACAGAAAATAGTAATGGACGCCGCTGTCATACCAAAGCTTTGTATCGCGAGAGAGAATACCTTGGCGATGGCAGGATCTATGTCTAACAATTTAGTCATCACAGGAAAAGCAACAGCGCCACCACCTAGTGCAGTACCACCCGCAACAAACGATCCCAACGCCATGGTAAGCGCGATATGAAACTCACTGATAATTTGGCCAAGCGCCTGAGAAAAGCCTTGTAACCAGATCAACGTAGCGTACACACCCAGTGTAAAAAATAACGGCCACATTGTCGGTTTTGTTATTCGTTGCAACATCATTCATCCATTACTCTAAGAGCCTTTCCTTAACCATTACAGTTACCTTGCTCATCAAGCACCTGAGCGAACGCAATTAAACATGATGAATACACTTTTTTCAAATTAATTTTACATTAAACATCACTCTATTTAGTCTGCAAGAAACACACCCTCAATAGTTGAAACGTAAACCTATCTCCCTTATTATAACTATAAATAATTACTTATTACTTTTTGTTATATCGGTAATTTGCTTATACCTAAAGGCACAGTCATGACAGTAGAAACGGTGTTACCTCAAATATATCTAGATGCTAATGCAACAACCCCTGTATTAGAGCAAGCAGCAAATGCAGCATTGGTTACCATGAAAACCATGTTTGGCAACCCTAGCAGCAGCCACATTACAGGCCTACAAGCTAAGCAACTGATGGAGCAAACTCGCCAAAAAGCACGTGCTGTCTTAGGTTCAGGTCATGGTCGAGTGATCTTCACCAGTGGTGCAACCGAAGGCATCCAGACAGGCATACTATCAGCCCTTTGTGATGCAAAAAAGAAGATACAGCCACACAAAAAATATACGCTACTTTACGGGGCTACGGAACACAAAGCGGTACCAGAATCGCTCAAACATTGGAATCAAATTCTGGAAATTAATGCCGATGTCAAGGCCATTCCGGTTGATGGTGCAGGTAACCTAGATTTAGCATTTATCGCAAATGAAGTGCCTAATGCACTTATGATTTGCACTATGGCTGTCAATAATGAAACCGGTGTATATCAAGATCTGAACAAATTAGAAGAAGTAATAAGAAAGCATAATTCAGATATTTTTTGGATGGTTGACTGTGTACAGGCGCTGGGTAAACGCAGCTTGAACTTAGCGAGAACAACAATTGACTACGCACCTTTTAGCGGCCATAAGCTCTATGCACCAAAAGGCATTGGTTTTGTTTATATTCGAGAAACCGCGCCGTTTACACCATTTATCGCAGGCGGCGGTCAAGAAAGCGGTTTACGCTCAGGGACAGAAAATTTGCCAGGCCTTGCCGCGCTGAATGTGATTTTTGATGAACTGCTAAAAGAAAATGACAGCCAATTTGCAAGCGTAGATAAACTACACGATTTTCGTAATCAATTGGCTCAAACGCTCAAAGATGCGTTCCCGACGATTGTATTTAATAACCAATTCAGCAATAGCGTTCCAACTACACTAAACTTTGCAATTCCGGGATTTAGCTCAAAAGAAATCATGGACTTGTTCGACGCTGCAAACATCCGTGTCAGCTCAGGCTCAGCGTGCAGTTCAAAGGTCACGCGCAGTTTTGTGCTAGATGCCATGGGACTCCCTGCATGGCAAAGCGAATCGGCTATTAGACTGTCCTTTGGTCCTGCCACAACCCAAACTGAAATAGACGCGGCGTGTGAGCGCATTCTCCATTGTGCTCAGGCACTCGGTCACAGCTGTCTCATGCAAGCGGCGAATGGCGTTAATAATAAAGAAGCGCTTGACGGTCTAGTACAATTCAAAGTGGGTGGTGCATGCTGTTGGTTGTTTGCTGATAAGCAGTCAAAAACGGCGATTATAATCGACCCACTTCCTGAGCTGGTAGAACGTCTTAATACGATATTGAAATGCCAGCAGCTGACTCTGCTCGCCGCGCTTGATACTCATGGGCATGCCGATCATGAATCGAGTCGAACCGCACTGAATTTACCAAAGCAAACATGCGATCATTTGGGCTGGCCAATTCAAACTACACACATTGAATTTAAAGGCCAGTCACTGGAAGCGCTAGCAATTGGTCACTACCGTCTTGCAAAACTAGCCACTCCAGGACATACAGAAGATAGCGTCACCTTTATGTTACTGGAGCAACAACAAGATAAGTACGCTATCAGATACGTTTTTTGTGGTGATTTAATCTTGATGGGGCACTAGGTAGAACCAACTTCTCCACCAGTTCATCAAAAGCGATGCTGCACAGCATTCAGTTACTTGCTCAACTTATCGAAACCGATACTTTGTTATGCCCAAGCCACGACTACAACAATGAGTTTGCAACCACCCTGGCGGCAGAGTGTAATCGTAATTTGCTATTAAATAGTGTGCTTCAACATGACATTGCAGTTGACGTATTTGTCGAGAAAAAGGCACAAATAGATAAAAACATTATTGATGAGGCAGGCAGTGAGATCATGTGTGGCGCAACGGTTTGTAATAAAAGCCAATTTGAACTGCACGAGTACACCACAACAGACCTCAATGCTCACATCGCTAACAACGAAGGTGTGCTGTTAATTGATATACGTGAACCGCATGAATATGCCCTAAACCACGATAGTGCGTTTGATCAAAATGTGCCACTCACCCGCCTTACTGACTTTATTTGCAAACATAGTCAAGACAAGTCGAAAGAGTTGGTGTTGGTGTGTCGCAGCGGCAGCCGTTCACGAGTTGCCGCACAAGCGCTGGCAAGACTTGGCTTTCATAATATCGGACATTTAAAAGGAGGATATGCACTCATCCCATCAGCATAACCTGCCCTATTTCCTTTCTAAAGCCCCTACAGCACTTGCTATGGGGCTTTTTTGATCCACTTATTATCACTACCGTATGAATACTAAAAATGATTCAATCGACATGTCTCATCAAAAACCAAATCTACCTCATAAAGTATGCCCTATTTGCGAACGCCCGTTTTATTGGCGGAAAAAATGGCAAAGAGACTGGGAAAACGTTAAATACTGCTCAAAGCGCTGCGCTTCTAAGCGCCGCTCAAGTATGAGACATAACGATTAACAATACGTAGCGAATGTTGTAACTAGAATAAAGCTTTGTAATATTTGCAAATTTCAGAACAACAGTATTGATAATCACTCTCATCTACAATATCATTTGTGCAAACTTAGATCACAGGGATTAATCATGCGCTCATTTAAATACAAATATCCAACCCTAATTGCCAGTGTTGCATTGGCGTTGTCTTGCTCTGCCATTGCACAGGAACAAACCAAGCAAGATAAAGATGACATTGAAATCATCGAAGTTAGCCCAAGAGGTCTGATTTCATACGTTAGCGCTACGGCATCAAAAACAGCAGTTCCAATCGTCAAAACGCCTGTTTCAGTTTCTGTATTAACAGCGCAACGTATTTCTGATTTAGGTGCAGAAACGCTGCAAGATGCGATTGGATATGTTGCGGGTGTTTATAATGGACCATATGGTGTTGATACACGAGGTGACTGGTCTAAAATTCGTGGCGTCGATCCCCTACTCTACGTTGACGGCCTACAAAAGTTGTTTGGCAACTACAACAACACGCGTACTAACCCTTATGCACTTGAAAGCGTTGAGATCTTAAAAGGTCCTTCATCTGTGCTTTACGGCCAAGGGTCAACGGGTGGTATCGTCAACGCAGTGTCAAAATTACCAAAGGCAGACACCGAAGGTGAGATCTGGGCGCAAATGGGCAACTACGACCGTAAGCAGCTGGCACTAGATTACAATACCACATTTGGTGAGCAGCAAGAGTATCAAGCACGTGCTGTTGCTATGTATCGAGACAGTGGTACGCAGACCGATTATGTTGATGACAATACTCTGATGCTTGCACCAAGCTTTAGCTGGCTTGCGTCAGATGACACTAAAGTTACCTTACTTGCCAACCTTCAGAGAAATGAATCAGGCTCTTCAACGCAATTTTTCCCCCATGAAGGCACTATTCTACCTGCAAAATATGGCCAAATTCCCAGTGAGCGTTTCATCAGCGAGCCTGGCTGGGATAAATATGATACTGAGCAACAAGCGATCACCGCTATTGTTGAGCACAGCTTTGATTTAGACACGCATGTTAAGTTTTCTGGTCGCTACAGCGATAGTTCATCCGAGTACCGTACCATTTATTCTTGGCCACCAAAATTTGAAGCCGACAAACGTACTGTTAAGCGTATCGCCAGCCTCACCGATTCAAGTGCACGTAGCGTGACGATGGATCTTCAATTCCATAAATATTTGGAACTAGATACGGTGAAACTCACTATGGTTTCAGGTGTTGATTACCAAAATGCGGATACAGATTCTGATCGCGGACGCGGGGTTGCAGCACCACTAGACTTATATAACCCAGTCTATGGACAAAGCACTGAGTTACCAACAGCGGTTGTCGATAACCCTGAAAACACGCTCAACAACACACAGCTTGGTGCTTATACGCAAGTCACCGCAGAAGTAAACAGCTGGGTATTCAATGCGGCACTTCGCTATGATGACGTTTCAAATCAGGTGCAAACGGCGGGTGCAATCAAGAATAGTCAGAATGCCACAACCGGTCGGATCGGTGTGCTTTACCAATTTGAGAATGGCATAGCACCCTATGCTAGCTATTCAGAATCATTTAAAGCCGTATTTGGACAAAAATCACAAGGGGGCGCATATAAACCGCTTGAGGGCGAGCAAGTTGAACTTGGCTTAAAATATCAGCCAACGGGGACTGAACACCTTATCACTGCTTCTATATTTGAAATCAAAGACAAAAATCAAATACGAAAAGTGTCCCCAGAGTTTGAAGTACAAGACGGTGAAATTGCAGTAAAAGGATTTGAGCTTGAAGCCCAGCTTGAATGGCAGCACCTTGATATCTATGCCGCTTACTCTTATTTAGATACGGAACAAGATATCTCTCCGCTATCGTCCACAGAACTCTACGTAGCACAAGACTTGGGCACGTTAATCACAGATGATGCTCAACTTTCAGCAACACCAAAGCACTTAGCTTCAATTTGGGCGACGTACCGCGCGGATGAATGGCTGCCTGGGCTTAAGTTTGGTGCGGGTATTAGGCATGTGGGAGAAACCTACGATGGCAGTCGCACAGTTGAGTTGAATGGTCAAACACTGCATCAGCAATTAGTGACCGACAACTTTAACCTTATTGATATGATGATTGGCTATGACATTGAACAATATCAATTCAGTTTGCAAGTTGATAATGTCAGCGATAAAACGGTTATTACCAGCTGTTTGTTCCGTGGAGACTGTTTCTACGGACAGCGCAGAACCATTAGTGCTAACGTAAAATACAAGTTTTAACGACTGAATTATAAGAACTAAATCGCCCTAGAACCGAGACCAATGGCAATAGGGCGATGACTTAAAACTGATAGCTAAAAATTAAACTGCCATCAGCACGCTCAACGTTATGTCTATCACTTTCACCATAACCTGCAACCAATTTAACCCGCCAACCTGGTTGATTGATACTGGTAAAATAGTAGCTATAACTTACACCGATACCATTTGTCGTTTCACTATCAAAGAGATCGATAAGCGGCTCGAAAATATCACATACAGTCCCCTCTTCTTTACATACTGGACCTGCATCTCTCGCCCCTAATGCGCCAAGCACCACACCTAATGCATGTTTGTTGTTTTCGGATACCGCTTTTTCATAACCTACAGAAAACCCATCATCTAAACCGATAAGGTAATTTCCATACCACCGACTATTACTATCGGCTTGTGGAAGAGAAAGTTCGATTTGACCAAAAAATGGATAGCCAGTACCTGCAGAAAAATCGACCGAATTGGCAACACTTGCGGTGCTGATTAGCAAAGCAGAAATACCAAAAGTGGTCTTTATTAACGAAGAGAACATTAAATTTTTCCTTATATAACTATCGCACAAAACTAGCAGTAATTATTCCCAAATAGAATACACTAAGTGTAAAGAAGTGTAATACCTATCACATCAACAAATTAGTGAGCTCTGCTATTAGCTTATCCACATCAGAGCGGCTCACTCCCAAATGCGTCACAAATCGCATGCCTTGATATCCAGGATTGATATTAATGCCCTTTGCCTTTAACTGCTTTGCTATCGCAAAAAGATCAATGCCAGCTTCCACTTCAGCGAAGATAATATTTGTATGTACTAAGTGCTTGCATGGCTTAAACCCAGGCAGTTGTTCAAGCTTTTCAGCTAAATATTGCGCGTTTTGATGATCTTCCTCTAGACGTTCTACGTTATGTTGCAAAGCATAAAGACCAGCCGCCGCAAGCATGCCCGCCTGACGCATACCGCCACCAAGCATTTTTCTAAGCCTTCTCGCCTTTTCTATCAATGCTTTATCACCAAGTAATAAAGAGCCAACCGGCGCACCAAGCCCTTTAGATAAGCAAATAGTAAATGAATCAAAATGCTTTACGATTTCTGTGATATCAACCTTTAACGCGACTGCTGCGTTGTAGACTCTTGCACCGTCAAGGTGAAGCTTTAAGCCACGCTCATCACACAGCGCTCTGGCTTGTGCAATATACTCTAGACTTAATACCTTGCCACCAATGGTGTTTTCTAAACTAAGCAGCTTAGTTTTCGCAAAATGAAAATCATCAGGTTTAATCGCTTGCTTAATTCTTTCTAAGCAAATACTGCCATCGGCCTCGTTTTCTAATGGCTGCGGCTGAATAGAGCCAAGCACGGCGGCGCCACCTGCTTCAAATTTATAATTGTGTGCCTGCTGCCCGCAAAGATATTCATCCCCTCTTTCACAATGGCTCATCAGTGCAAGCAGGTTTGCTTGCGTGCCTGAGCTGGTAAACAGCGCAGCCTCAAAACCATGACGCTCAGCCGCAAACTGTTCAAGTGCGTTCACTGTCGGATCATCACCATAAACATCGTCACCAAGCGGCGCGTCAAACATGCTTTGTTTCATGGCGGAGGTCGGTTGCGTAACCGTATCAGATCTAAAATCCATCAATCTTATCCTTGTCAAAAGAGGAGCGCACAGCATAACTGAAAAACGCCCACTGAAGTATAAAACAAGATGAAAAAGGGAGTCGTTCACTCCCTTCACGAGCCGTTACTTTTGCAAGGGTTACTGCAACCCGGGCCAAGTACCGTTATCAATGGCTTTAGGATAACCCGCATCCACTTTGTCAAAAGTAATGCTATATCTTAGATAGCGACCGTCAGCTAAGAAGAAATAAGCACGCGTGTCGTTCCACTTTAATGCTGCACTTATCTTTGTCGCGTAGGCACCAAGTCCCGGCCAAGTATTATCGTTGATAGCCTTGGGATACCCACCATCCACTCGGTCATCTCCCAAGTCATAGCGTAAGTATTGACCGTCACTTAGGAAGAAATACACCTTATCGGACGTCCAACGAAGAGTTGCTGTTATTTTATTTGCGTAGGCAGCAAGTCCCGGCCAAGTATTGTTATCAATTGCTTTAGGGTAACCTGCTCGTACCTTATCACTCTGTACGTCAAAGCTTAGGTATTGACCATCCGAGAGGAAATAGTACACCGTACCACTGTCTTTATAAAAACTCGCACTAATTTGTTCTGCATAATCGCCAAGTCCCGGCCAATTGCCATTGCTCACCGGTACCGGATAACCATCATCCGTTTTATCTAACATCGTATCGTAACGCCAGTAGCGCGCGTCTTCAGAGAAAAAGTAGCTCTTAGTATTGTGCCACTGATGCGCCGCACTGAGTTTCAGCTCGGTAACTCGATAGCCAACATACACACCCTGTTGCTCAAAGCTATAGTTATTGATGCCAGATACGGGCTGCGGATCTTGCCACTGTGCAACACCAGCAGGCAATGTTTCAACAAATTGATTATTTCGATAAACACGCGTTTGCGCATTCTCACCATTTAGCCACGTAAATAGTTTATTGGCATAATTGAGTTTACGAACTCCTAAGTCACCGTACATCGGCGTGCTTTCAAAACCCGCTTGCACATTTGTTTCAATGCCCATGTAAGATAAAATCGTCGGTACAATCGCTGTTTGTGCTGGATAGCCATATAAACCAGAGAAATCAGTATTAGCAGGATTAACGTCTTTTGAGCTAAATTCTTTATTCAGCACTTTGTTGGTGGCGATAAAAATGGTTTTCTCAGGCTCGGTTTGCTCACCGTGATGACAGCCAACAACCGGTGTACGGCCATGATCGGTGGTGACCATCACCAACCAGTTCTCACCGTTTTGCTCTCTTGCTTCAACCGCGTCGAGCAGTTTACCCAGTCGCTTGTCCGCATCTTCTACCGATTTATTGTAGGCAGAACCAAAGCATAAGCTGTGGCCCACGGCGTCCGGCTCATCTAAATGTAAAAAGACAAAATCAGGTGAGCCGTTATTTAATGTAGCCAGCGCTTTATTTAAATTATCGTCGTCGCTACCTCCCTCCGATCTTCTGTCCATCAAGGCAACATCGTCACTGAAGAATTGCGTATGAATGGGTCCCCAAGTACTAAAACTTGAGATATCGGCGTTAGCATCATGTTCTGCGATGTAACGATAAAGGCTGGGATAGGCTTTGTTTGCTAGACCTGAGTCGTTGCTCGGCACTTGATGCTTATTCACCCAAATCCCAGTTAAAATTGTCGCCCAACCTGGGCCACTTTTGGTTTTTTGCTGTGTTTGTGTTTTTGCGATCCCGCCAGTGTAAGCTTGAGTTAGATATAGGCGATCAAAGTTCGGCGTATTATTGGCAGCAATTTTTTCGTATTGCAGGCCATCGATACCAATGAGCAATACTTTGTTTTCAAGTGCATCTACACTTGCGGTAAATGAAAGTGCAAGTAATGCACTGCTAAGCACGGGTAATTTCATTATCTTTCCTTTAAATGTGATTTTCTGGACTAGTCCAAGGAAGATAATAAATCCCAAACATGAAAATCCGTTTACAAAAAAATTACATAGAGAAATATTTTATCGCGGGTTTACTAACCTGCTCTCGTTTCCAAACCCTCGCTTAGCTGCTCCAAGCTCTTTCCTTTGGTTTCTTCCACAAACAAGAATATCAGCGCAAACGAAAGCAATGAAAACAGGCTGTACAATAGAAAGGTGGTGCTTGCACCTAAATATTCAAGTTCCCACGGAAACACTAGTTGTACAGTAAAACTGGCGGCATTATTAATCACACCGACAACAGAAATCGCAACGGCTCGAATTGCATTTGGAAATATCTCCGAAAACATTACCCACATGACTGGCCCCAGCGACATCGCGAACGACGCAACAAAAAGGGAAATCCCAAGCAGAACCAGTTTTGCTGGCATATTAATGCTGTGCGCGAAAATTACTGACTTGTATTGCCGGTACTCGTCTGCAGTTAAACGCTGCTTTATCGCGTCATTAAATGCAACGTCGGAGGTGAAAGTCTGGCCTAATATTGGCGCTAAAGCATGCGCGGGAAAATCGGCTACTTCATTATTAATTTCAGCTATATGCACTGTATTTAACTGATAGGTTGCTTGTTTAAAGCCCCAGCTACACAGCGCCATACTAAAGCAGATGCCTGTTAATCCAATAAGCAACAATGGCCGCCGTCCGAATTTATCTATGGTCAATAGCGCTATAATGGTAAAAGCCACATTGATAAGGCCAATCCAAATCGCTTGCATAAATGCAGCATCAGTACCAATACCGCTTTGCTCAAAAATAGTAGGGGCATAAAAAAACACCACATTGATCCCAGTAACTTGCTGCGCAACAGCAAGCACAACGCCTACCATCAAAGGGACACGAAGTCGCTTACTAAACAAACTGCCCATTTTGCGCGCAAGAGACAAGCTACTCAGTTGCAGTTTAGGTAAAGCGGCTTGAATAGCATCAAGTTGCTGTTGTGCATTGTTGCTACCAAATAATCGCGTCAATGTACGTTTAGCCTCTAGCTGCTGATCCTTCATCAATAACCACCGAGGGCTTCGCGGCAATAACAGTAACAACAAAACCCAAGCCAGTGCTGGCAGAGCTTCAACACCAAGCATCCAACGCCATGTTTGACTATCTATTTGCCAACCAGACACCCACATTGCATCGCTATGGCTGAGCTGAAGTAAGAAATAATTAGTGAAATAGGAGATAAATAGGCCAACGACGATATTGAGCTGATTAACCGATACCAAACGCCCGCGCTGATGGGCTAAGCTGATCTCAGCAATATACATGGGCGCCACCATCAAGGAACAAAATGCCATCCCGCCAATAAAGCGCGCAATCACCAATGCTTCAAACGAAGTTGCGAAAGCCGAGCCAATCGCGGAGACAAAATACAAACACGCGGTCATCAGCAATGTTTGCTTACGGCCAATGGCATCAGCCACCGGCCCGGCTATAAGTGTTGCGACCAACCCTCCTAAGGTAGGCGCACTCACAACTGTCCCTTGCTGCCATGGGGTGAGCTTAAAGGCCTCGCTAATAAACCCAATTGCGCCCGAAATCACCGACGCATCAAAGCCAAAAATAAACCCGCCTAACGATACAATTAAGGTGTACTTTAATGCATTGGATATCGACAGGCTGGTCATCGCTTATTACTCTGCTTTTACGGCGATAGAATCGCGCAAGATTAAGGTTGGTGGGTAGAGATTTTCCACATCGGGTTGGTGCTTCTCTTTATACACATGCTTAAGTACCCAACGCGCGGCCGCATTGCCCATTTTACGAATAGGGTTATCTATGGTGGTGAGTTTTGGATAAAGATACTTGGTAAATAACACATCGTCAAAGCCTACAACGGAAAGCGCTGATGGGACATCGAGTCCAGCTTCTCTGGCCGCAGTCATCGCACCTGATGCCATCTCATCGTTTGCGCAAACCAAGGCACTAAAGCGCAGCCCTGTTTGCATTAAATGATTAAATCCCGCGATGCCATCGGTTTCATGATAACCGCCTTCAAATGAGAGCTTAGGATCAAATGACACA
The DNA here is from genome assembly GCF_002208135.1 of Pseudoalteromonas piscicida. Taxonomy (NCBI): domain Bacteria; kingdom Pseudomonadati; phylum Pseudomonadota; class Gammaproteobacteria; order Alteromonadales; family Pseudoalteromonadaceae; genus Pseudoalteromonas; species Pseudoalteromonas piscicida. The sequence goes on along the minus strand of NZ_CP021647.1, from coordinate 40,463 downwards.
TTGTATTCAGCTAAGGCTTTTTGATGACCAGCCAAACGCGCTTTGGCATCAAGCTTAAATAACGGTCCACTGATATACGCGATATCTCTGTGTCCGCGCTGCAATAGCGCCTCAGTCGCTAAATATCCACCCAGTTCGTTGTCAGTATAAAAGCAGCGCTCCGCCAACTCTGGAATGTGGCGGTTCACTAGCACCAGTTCTACATCTCGTCCCGCAAGCTCAATGAGATATTCATCACTGACTGCTTCCGCGTGAACAATTAAAGCATCGCAGCGCCTATCCAATAAAAATTCGATGGCTTGTTGCTCTTTTTCTTCATCACTGTGGCCCGCAGCAATAATGGCATGTTTACCCGCCGTTCTCAGCGTACTCTCGATGGTGCTCATCATGTCACCGAAGAAAGAACCGTGTAGCTCAGATACCATAAGCCCCACACTGTTACTGCGGTTAGAAGCCAAAGATTGCGCGATGGCGTTAGGTTTATATCCTAACTCTGACATTGCCGCGAGCACCTTCTCTTTGGTTTTGTCACTCACCTTTGCATTGCCATTCATCACCCGTGACACCGTGGCTAATGATACGCCTGCAGCTTTAGAGACTTCGTAAATCGTTGCCATACCTATTACTTTTATTCCATCAGTTGTATCTGCGCACTATACCAATTTTGGCTCAAAATGCGCATAGTTTTAGACACTTGATTTACGCTCAAGCAGCATCGTTTGATAGGCTTTTGCACTCGCCTTTAAGGTTCGTTGCTGAGTATGATAATCAACGTGTACAATGCCAAAGCGTTGCGTATACCCCTCTGCCCATTCAAAATTATCCATTAAGCTCCATGCAAAGTAGCCGCGAATATCAACGCCCAGCTCCATTGCTTGATTCACCGCGAGCAGATGAGTTTGGAAGTAAGCCAGCCTTTGCAAGTCTAATACTTCGCCATTTTCCATTTCGTCGTCAAAGGCTGCACCGTTTTCTGTGATATAGAGTGGTGGCAACTGGTACTCAGCATGTAACTCCCGAAGCAATGCACAAAATGAGTCTGGCACGACTTCCCAGCCCATTGTAGTGAGCGTGTCGACACTAGGCTCAACTTGTTCATACCATCCATTACCATCAGATTGATAAATATTTCGGGTGTAATAGTTCACGCCAAGATAATCAATAGGAGCAGCAATAATCTCTAAATCTCCGGCTAGAATATCTGGCTTTACGTCCTTGGGGAGCTGAGCAAGTAAATCTGGGTACTGCCCTTCAAGAATAGGTTTGATATACCAATGATTGCAGTACTCGTCCGCGATTTTTGCCGCTTCCACATCACAAGGCGCTGTAGAGACAGGATCTGCATTGGCAAAATTTAACACAATTCCATGAAGACTATTTGGACAATGAGTTCTTAGCACAGACATTGCCAAACCGTGTGCTAACAGTAAATGATGGGCTGCTTGCCGTCCCGCCGCTTGGGAGCGCAAACCTGGTGCATGAATACCTAATTCATACCCTAAATGTGCACTACAAAATGGTTCATTTAGCGTGGTGTAGGCATACACTTTATCGCCAAGCGCTTTACACACCACCTCGGTATACTTCGCAAACTCCAGAGCCGTTTCTCGACTTAGCCATCCGCCCTTATCCTCTAGCGCTTGCGGCAAGTCCCAGTGATAGAGTGTGACAAACACTTTTAAGCCTTTAGCAACCAACGCATCGACCAATTGTTGGTAAAAGAAAAGTCCAGCATCGTTAACCGTACCATCATCATTCATTACTCTTGGCCAAGAAATAGAAAGGCGATAAGCATCAACCCCTAAACTGCTTATCAGTTCAACATCTTGCTGCCACCTAGATATATGCTCACAGGCGATATCACCGTTACTTTTATCCTTTATCGCACCATCGTGTTCACAAAACCTATCCCAAATTGACTCACAACGCCCGCGCCTCTCACCTTCGATTTGAAATGACGAAGTCGCAACGCCGAAAATATAGTCTGCCTTCAACATGGCCGAGTGTGTTGGCAGGATAATTTTATTCATGGTTAATCGTTCCAAGTTATGTGTTTACGCCAAGGTACGAGCGTGTTGTGTTAGTCACAGTGCAAGGCAAAAACATTTTTTATTTGAATTCGTGTTCGCTTTCTGCAATCATCATTAAAAATGTAAGCGCTTTCATTTTTATAAATGTAAGCGCTTTACCAAAAAAAATCAACTAGGAGTTTGTCGTGAGCGTACCGTCTCAACCACAGGTTTCAACAGCAGTCGCCGCGGACCATACTGGTCAGTACCGATTTGCTTTGGGGGCCCTCACCTCACTATTTTTTATGTGGGGTTTTATCACATGTTTGAATGATATTTTAATTCCATATCTCAAAGGCGCGTTTGAGCTTAATTACACGCAAGCGATGCTGATCCAATTTTGCTTTTTTAGCGCCTATTTTGTTGTCTCAGTTCCGGCTGGCAAATTAGTTGGAAAAATCGGCTATCAAAAAGGCATTGTAACTGGGTTACTTACCGCAGGCATCGGCTGTGTGCTTTTTTACCCAGCGGCAGAAAGTGGTCTCTACGGCGTGTTCTTATTCGCGCTATTTGTGTTAGCGGCCGGGGTCACTGTGCTACAAGTTGCTGCTAACCCTTTTGTTAGCGTGCTTGGCTCTCCCGAAACTGCCCCGGCACGACTCACTATGACCCAAGCGTTTAACTCTTTGGGCACGACTGTCGCCCCATTTTTTGGTGCCATGCTCATATTTAGTGAGGGAAGCACGGTTGAAGTTGGCAATGCCAGTGCCACCCAATTACCTTACTTGATGTTGGCAGCCATGCTCGTGTCACTGGCAGTGATCTTTGCCTTTATCAAACTTCCCCAGCTAAGTAGTACTACTGAGGAAGTCACCACTGGTGAAACCAAGGCATGGCAGCATAAACATTTGGTGCTTGGTGCAATCGGTATTTTCGTTTATGTTGGTGCTGAAGTGGCGATTGGCTCAACATTGGTTAGCTTCTTACATCAACCGGACATTGGCAACATGACTGAAGCCCAAGCCGCCAAGCTCATCGCATATTATTGGGGTGGAGCCATGGTCGGACGCTTTATTGGCGCGTTAGTAATGCAGAAAATATCGGGTCGAACCGTCCTTGCCTTTAATGCTGTCTGTGCATTCGCATTAGTACTTATCGCCGTATTAAGCAGCGGTCAACTTGCCCTTTGGAGCATTTTGGCCGTCGGGCTTTGTAACTCCGTCATGTTCCCGACTATCTTTAGCCTATCGTTAAATGGGCTTGGAAAACAAACGGCGCAAGGCTCTGGCATTCTCTGTCTTGCTATTGTTGGCGGTGCAATTATCCCGCTATTGCAAGGGATGCTAGCAGACGGAATTAATCTGCAGCTGTCATTTTTACTGCCTGCTTTATGCTATATCTACATCGCCTACTTTGGATTAAAAGGCGCAACTCCTCAGCGTTTCGAGAGTAATTAAGACATGAAAACGAAAATAACCATGCTAAGTTTTGCAATGGCTATCGCAACCTTAACCGGATGTAGCGAAAGCCCGAACAAAGCCAGTGTTGATGCGGCTCGCCAAGTGGAAAACTGGCCAGCACTGACTCCTGCTATCCAAACAGATAACAATCTCGAAGAAAGAGTTCAGTCGATACTCGCTAAGATGACACTGGAACAAAAAATCGCGCAAATGATCCAGCCTGAAATTCGTAATATTACCGTCGCAGAGATGCGAGAATACGGATTCGGCTCATATCTCAATGGCGGCGGCGCATTTCCATACAACAACAAGCATGCTACGCCCGCAGATTGGGTTAAACTTGCCGAAGCACTTTATCAAGCATCGATTGACGATAGCCTAGATGGCAGCACTATCCCTACCATGTGGGGAACGGATGCCGTTCATGGCCACAATAACGTGATTGGCGCTACGCTATTTCCGCATAACATTGGCCTTGGCGCGGCAAATAATCCAGATCTCATAGAGAAAATCGCCCACATTACCGCAAAAGAAGTACTAGCCACAGGGATTGATTGGATCTTTGCCCCTACAGTCGCAGTTGTACGTGATGATCGCTGGGGACGCACCTATGAAGGATACTCGGAACATCCCGACATCGTTAAAGCGTATTCCAGCGCCATTGTTAAAGGTTTGCAAGGCGACCCGAAAGCGGACTTTCTTGGCAAGAACCGTGTGATCAGCACAGTAAAGCATTTTGTCGGCGATGGTGGCACAGTGGATGGTGACGACCAAGGCGACAACATCGCCTCTGAAAAAGCACTAATTGCACTTCACGCTCAAGGCTATGTAGGCGGGCTTGAGGCCGGAGCACAATCGGTGATGGCATCGTTTAACAGTTGGCATGGTGAAAAGGTCCACGGCAGCCACTATTTGCTTACCCAAGTGCTAAAAGAGCGAATGAATTTTGATGGTTTTGTGGTGAGCGATTGGAATGGCCACGGCCAAATAGAAGGTTGTACGAACGACAGCTGCGCAAAGGCCATTAATGCTGGCATTGATATTGTCATGGCACCGAACGACTGGAAAGCCTTGTACAACAATACCCTAGCACAAGCAAAAAGCGGCGCTATTGCACAGTCTCGCATCGATGATGCAGTGAGTCGTATTTTAAGGGTTAAACTCCGTGCGGGACTTTTTGAAAAGCCAAGCCCTGCAAACCGTCCATTAGCAGGCCACTCAGAAATCATTGGCGCAGAGTCGCACCGCGCAGTTGCTCGCCAAGCCGTACGTGAATCACTGGTGTTACTCAAAAACAAAGATCAGCTACTGCCACTTAAACCAAACCAACATATTTTGTTGGCAGGCGATGGTGCCGACAACATCGGCAAACAATCGGGCGGTTGGAGCATTACTTGGCAAGGTACTAACAACACCAATGCCGACTTCCCAGGCGGTACCTCTATTTATGATGGCATAAAGCAACAAGCAGAAGCGGCTGGCGGCACCGTCACATTAAGTGCTAGCGGTGAATTTGAAGATAAGCCTGACGTTGCCATAGTGGTATTTGGCGAAGATCCCTATGCAGAAGGTCACGGTGATAGAGCGACACTTGAATACAAGCCGTCTGATAAATCTGATCTTGCATTACTCAAGCGCTTTAAACAGGCCGGAATTCCTACGGTGGCGGTGTTCATCAGTGGTCGCCCAATGTGGGTAAACCCTGAACTCAACGCCTCAGATGCATTTGTGGCGGCATGGTTACCGGGGTCTGAAGGAATTGGTATCAGTGACGTATTACTCGCCGACAAAAATGGCCAAACTAAGTATGACTTTACTGGCAAGCTTAGTTACTCTTGGCCAAAAACACCTACGCAAATCGTCAATTACCAAGACAAAGACTACGACCCGCTTTTACCTTATGGTTTTGGCCTGCGTTATTCAGACCAAAATGTACTCGCAGATAATTTACCAGAGCAAATACAAACTCAGGCAAATCTCGCCAGCGGCGTAGACTTACTCGTAAGATCAATCAATAAACCTTGGCAAGGCCACTTGTACAGCAGTGCCCAAAACCAAATGATAAACGCCAATACCCATACGCTTGGCGGTATAAGCTATCGCACAACAGACAGAGAAGTACAAGAAGACGCCATTCAATTGCTTTTTGATGGTAGTCGAAGCAGCGGCTTTAGACTCGCTAGTGAAAGCTACTTTAGGGAAGACATAAGCCCAAGTATTCCAACAGGCGGCGCACTGACTTTTAAAGTACAAGTAGATGTCGTGCCAGATAAACCGGTTTGGGTCGCGATGAGTTGTGAAGGCGAAGCGGACGCAAACGGCTCTTGCGCCGCAAAAGTGGATATTGCCAAGCAACTTCAAACCATGCCGTTGGCCAAGTGGCAATCACTAAGCATTGACCTCAATTGCTTTAAAACCCATGGCATGGACTTCACCAAAACTGTCGTCCCCTTCGAGCTTTCAACCGCAGGGATACTGGAGGTAACGCTGTCAGAGATTCAGATCTCTTCAGAAGCATCACCGACGCTAAGCTGCAATTAGTCCCCTTAACACCATGTGAGCACGAAGCTGTGCTCACATCGTTTTTTAGTACTTAATGAACCAACATTAATGTGGAATAGAACTTAAAAGATACAAGATAAACCAACTGTCTGATGCGCTCGTTTATGCTTTTTACAGGGCACAAACCAGCGATTTAAAAAGTCACACCGAGAGCGCACTTGCCCTCGCCCGTTCAATTTAATACTCTACTTTACAAACTGAAGTACCCAATTGATCAAGGAAGAGCCAGAGTGTCAAACATAGCCGAACAAGTGATTAGTACCTACCCACCTGCTGCGCAGGCAAAAATCAGGGCACTGCGTAGCCTCGTTATGCAGGTTGCCAGTGAGCAAAACTTTGGCGCGGTGATTGAGGCAATAAAGTGGGGAGAGTTAAGCTTTAGTGTTAAATCGGGTAGTCCTTTTCGTATGGCTTGGAAAGCCAAAACGCCTACCGACTATCACCTTTATTTTCACTGCCAAACGAAGCTAGTCGATACATTTAGAGTACTATTTTCCGACGAGTTACAGTTTGAAGGCAACCGAGCGATTGTACTTAAACTAGAAGAAGACATGCCAACAGCGCTACTTTACCGTTGTATCGCCATTGCCATGGACTATAAAAACCTCAAGCATTTACCTTTACTCGGGCAATAACAACCATCGTAAACCTTACCTTGAGAGAAAACTCACTGTTACCAATTTTTACAGCCGTGAATTTCTTACCTGAATAAAATGTGAAAAGATTACCCCTTTAAAATACAAAAAAACAAAATACATTTAAATTCAAAGACTTAAAATAATAAATTTATGGCTCAAGCTTTGCTTACTTAGTGATAGATAATCAATGTAGATGAATTTCGCAATTCAGCATTGGGAAACACGAACCAACTAACGCAAACAGCACAAGTAACACTAGGAGCATAAAACATGACACCACAACCCGAGCTGCAAGACCTATTTATTGATTTCGTGAACGAGCAGCAATTTCCGTGCATTTGTGGTGGTAATAGAACAGAGTTGGAGTTTAACAATATTGAGGTTTTAGGTTTTGGCGACCTCACATCAAGACACAACAACTTCAGTCTAATAACCAGTCTCTATTCTTTTGTCGAAAAGGTGGACTTTGACAACATGAAAAGTGCCGCGTTTGTTGCGGTTTTTGACCAGAGCCAACACTTAGATGACAGCGGCTTTAATAAGTCCGTTTGGCGTAAACTACAGGAATTACAAAATCTGGTATCGCAGACTACTCCTAGAGGGCCTCATTCTCAATCGTCAGATTACAGCAACAATTTTCATTTTAATTTGGACGGCGAGCCACTTTACATCACTTGTTTAAGTCCAACGAGCGCATCCAGAAACAGAAAGTTTCAATACCCAGCGATTGTTTTTAATTTAATGCCTCAATTTGAGGTTCCACAAAGTTTCCGTGTAATCGAATCACACGTAGAAACACGCAGAATTTAGCACAGAATTAACGCACCATACCAACGGAGAGGAACTAAATATGAGCAACATCATGGTAATCGATTTCATTATTTACGTTGTAATCGGCATTTTAACAACTTTGGCTTGTTTTGGCTTAATGAGTGCTTCAAGCGCTTATTCAAATCTAAACAGCTCAACAAATCGCACTAAGGCGAGCAAGCCGGCAGCCGTGGCTCGGAGCTAAGTTATGCTAACCCAAGCTTTGCTCCCTTTAACTACTTACGAGGAAAAGGGAGTATGCTTACACTTTCAAGCCCTTACACTACTTACCGGCAGCTCGGAGCCGGCGCCAAATCAAAAACAAGCCACCGCTCACTTTATTCATCATCGTCATACTTTTTGGTAACGACAATTTAGCCTTAGCAAGCTCTGAAATCACCACATATACGTTAACGACTACTCAAAAGTGTACCTGACACCAACCGAGTATCTCGGGCCGTATTGACGAGCAAATAAGAACTGCTCTTCATAGCGACCGTATCCTTGCTCGGTTTCATTATTCAAGTTAATACCTTCAAAGAACACCGTAAACTGCTCATCAATATCGTAATTCACACTAACGTCCCATTGACCGTAAGACTTGGCATATTGCGGTGGTGCATCTGCAGAGCCTTGCGCTTGACCTACACCGATAAGATAAGCGTCACGCCATGCGTAGGTTAGCTTCACCGATAACCCGTCTTTTTCGTAAAACGCTTGGAAGTTAGCCGAGTCGCTCAATCCTGTCAGTGGTGCTTGTTGCACTAGGCTTTCACTATCAAACTCAACATCGCCATCAACGAAGGTTGCGTTTACGCCAAGGCCAAACCCCGTCTCACCAAATAAGTGCTGTACCGCCACTTCAAAACCATCAACCGATTTGCTATCGGTATTTTGTGGCTGGCTGATGTTCCATACCATCAAAGGATCGTCACTGCTTGGTTCAATTTTGCCATCGGCATTACCGTGACCATTGGCGAGCATTTGCGCAAAAATGGCATCACTAGTCGCCTGCTCTCCACGGGCTTCAATGTCTGCAATCGCTTGTTTATACCTTGGACCATTGTAAATATCGTAAAGGCCTTCTATGGTGGTTTGCGTGATTGTGGTTTGAATAAAGTTATCGACCTCTTTTTTAAAGTAGCCAAGTGATGCGTAACTTCCTTCGTTGTAATAATATTCAAGTGAAAAATCTAGGTTTGTCGACTCAAACGGTAATAGATTTGTATTGCCTTGAGAGCCAGTTCTTGCTCCCGGTTTTGGGCTGCCTGACAGACTTCTGCCACCGGCAAGATTGCTAAGCGGCGCACGCGACATCGTTTTGCCCCAAGACGCTCGTGCAATTAAATCTTCGGTGATATCAAAACGCACATCGATCATCGGCAATAAAATGTCGTAATCCCCTTCCTGCGTTAAGAAGTTGTCATCGCCGCCTGCAGCGTATTGCATAATCCACTCAGAAGGGCTGTCCCAATTCACTTGCGTTTCTACACGCTGACGCACCACACTTGTCACATCCGTTTGTTCATAGCGCAGGCCTGCATTGATCTGCACAAAGTAATCTGAAAATTCAAACTCCCATTTGGATTGCAAGTAAATGCTGTCGGTGGTTTCATCGACTCTACTTTGGCTGTCTATGCCATCAAAATAGGCATCCGCCGAGTAATAGTCAGCACCGATAACGTCTTCTGTAAGATACGCAAGCTGCCTTGCAATGGCTTCATCAAAATCATAGGTATAGTAATACCCAGGCTGTAAGTCACTTCCGCCACCAGCAAACTGGTCTAGCAAATCACCAGTTTCATGGCGCGTAAACATGCTATCTGGGAAAATTTCTTTAAACGAAGGGTTGAAACCTGGGCCTCCTCGTAGACCACTCCACGCTTCATATCCCCCTGTTGACTGCTCAGTACGGGCTGCACCAAACTGCACACTCACTAGGCCAATATCAAAACTGTCGTTAAACCAAGTGGCATCAAGTTGCAACTGCTCCACTGTCGCCTCTCCAGGAGAGTGGATAAATTGGCTAAAGTTAGAATCAATTTCGCTTGCCATGAGCTCATTCGTGCCATTTTTCCAAAGCACATTCGCATGCGGCACTTCGCCCTCGCGATAATCATAAATCTTAGTGATTAATTGATCAGATCCTAAGATGATTTGACCATCACTACCCAAGCCTTTATCTGCACCATTATCGGTTTCGTTTTTCGAGTCATGATAATCAAGCTCCACATGCCAATTATCATTAATCTGCCAGTCCAGATTTAATCCAAGCGAACGCGCTTCGACTTCCGTCGTATTTCTATTTGCAGTAAACGAAGCATCATTACCACCAATATCGGCATAAACCGCGGTGCCATTTGCATCTAGTTCATAGGCGTTAATATTGCCGCCAAACTCATTCCAAATACCCCAACCAATCGTATTAGAGCCCGTTACGGCAAGGCTTGCCGTATAGTCTAAGGTCGCAACAAAGCCGTTAGTTGGCGCATATTGAAAGGTAACTTGACCGTTCGTTCTTTCTCGCTCCAAATCTTCAATGCCGTAGTTCATGTCTTTTGGGAAAAAGTAATTACCGACTTTATAACCTTCGGCATCTTCTGCGCGGCCATCAATGATTTTAGACGGGTCTAAATCAGGTAGATCAACATTTGCCTGCCAGCCTTGAATATTGGCTTGCTGCTTCTGAAAGTCACGTTGTTGATGGGAGAAGGAAAACCCAAAACCAAATGTTTCATCGGCAAAGGTATTACTGTAAACCGCGGAAACCTCAGGCGTAACATCATCACCTGCTTCGTTAGAGGTATCAACAATCGCCTTTGCTGTAGCGCTAAAATGCTGCCCAGGGCGTTGCAGTGGCTTGGCCGTGACGATGTTAACCAAAGCCCCTAAACCACCACTTGGTACATCAGCACGTCCGGTTTTGTATACCTCAAGCGCACTCACGCCTTCTGCAGTTAGGTTTTCCAAGTTATACGAACGAGTATTACCTGTGCCCGGCATTTGACGACCATTTAACGTCACCAAATTAAAGTCGGGCCCAAAGCCACGTACGGTAATTTGGCTACCTTCACCGTTGGCACGACTGACCGAAACACCGGTGATCCGCTGTAAAGACTCGGCTAAGTTAGTATCTGGAAACTTCCCCATTTCCTCTGCCGAAATGGCATCCATAACCCCCGATGCGGAACGCTTTAAATCCATCGAACGGATCAAGCTACCACGGATCCCTTTCACTTCGATCACTTCGACCTTGTCGGCTGCTTGTTGCTCTTCTGCTTGAGCTATGCTGACCATTCCTGTATTAACCGCTATTGCTAGCGACAACTGAACGGCAAGCTTACTTTTATTGAATTGTTTGTTATTCATGACTGCCCTACGATTCTATTCTTGCTGCAGGATCACCGAGTTCAAAACACTATTGGCGATCCATACTGGCTTATTGACTGACGATTTCAACATTGTCTAAGCGGTAAACGGCACCCTCGCCCATTCCCCAACTAGGGAATACCATCAAGACATCGATGGCACTAATATCGAGTCCGGCATCGTACAAAGTTTGAAGCGTAAACGTGTAAGTTTGCCACTGACCAGCTTCTGGAGTTTGCCCCTCAACACTTTGGTTCAAAGCAAGCTCGACCGCTGCACTGGCATCATTTGACTCAATTTTGAACAGCCATTGAGCGTCGATATTTGCTGGTGTGGAAGTTACCTTCATGTCAAACTTAACCACGCCAGTTTCTAATAAATGGGAAGCATCATAATAGACATCTTCATCCGCTAAGAATCCCATCACGGTCGGGGTTGCGCCAATGACAAATTGCGCGACTTGACCATGTGCTGCATCTTCGTCGGCTTCTATTGTGGGTGTAGAGCCACCACAACAATCCCAAATTGACCATTGCTCTGCCGCTTCGTCTTTAAATAAGCTTAGACCGCCACTCGTGTTATCACCGTCTGGATGAAAGATTTTTGCGTTATCAACACGATAAACCGCACCGTTGCCTGAGCCCCACGCAGGGAAAATCATCACAACATCAATTGCGCTCGGATCAAGCCCTGCCTGAGCCAGCGCTTCAATTGAGAAAGTATAGGTCTGCCATTCACCCGCCTGAGGTGCTACGCCTTCTTGCGATTCAGACAGCGGTAACTCAACCGCACTCGCGGCATTGTCAGACTCAATTTTAAGTAGCCAAGGAGCATCTGGAGTTGACGGTAAGCTCATGACTTTCATCTCAAACTGTACTACACCACCGTCTAAAATTGCGGTCGCATCGAACGGCTTTCCGGCTCCACCGACTTCTGTCCGAGTCGAAAACCCCATCACTGTAGGCGTTTCACCAATCGTAAATTCAGCAACAATGCCATGTGCCGCATCATCAGAGACTTCAGCAGGTGTCGAGCCACCACAACAATCCCAAAGCGGCCACTCGGCGTTAATGGCATTTTCAAATAAGGTCAACGAAGGTAAGTTTGTCTGCTGTGCAATCTCAACCTTATCAACACGATAGACAGCGCCATTTCCGGCCCCCCACGCAGGGAAGATCATCACTACATCAATGGCTGAGACATCAAGTCCTGCGTCAGCCAATTGCTGTAGTGGGAAGGTATAAGTTTGCCATTCGCCTGCAGCTGGAGATTGTCCTTCCACGCTTGCAAAAAGATCGAGTTCAGCTGCACTAGAAGCACCTTGGCTTTCAACTTTAAATTTCCATGCTGCGCTTGGGTCTGAAGGCATTTGTGTCACTTGCATATCGAACCGAATATATCCCGCTTCTAGCATGCTCGTTGCATCAAATGGCGAGGCTTTACCACTTGGATCTGTGATAAATTCAGCACGGCTGGTAAAACCATTTACGGTTGGCGTCTCACCGACCACAAACTCAACAACATTGCCACGGCTTTCGTCTGCAACCAATGCAGGCGTAGAGCCACCACAACAATCCCAAGCTGGCCAGTTAGCGTTAAAATTATCATCAAAGATGGTTAGGTTTTTAGCGACACCCGAAGAAGGTGGCGACGGAATAGGTGCTTCGCCTTCGACTAACGCATCCTCAAGGTCGTCGTAGCCTGGGCGCACCGTTTCACATCCTTTGCCCGTTTCAGGATTAGAGCCGCATTCATACACTCTGACATAGTCAACCACAAACGATTGTCCGTTCACAAAGGCGTCCGAGTCGATACCTTTATTATTAACGTTTTCAGGCCAATCACCGCCAACGGCAAGGTTTAAGATAAGGTGAAACTGTTGATCAAAAGGCGCACTATCCCAATGAGTAACCAGCTCGCCAGAGCCTTGCTCGTAGTATTCAGCAAACCATCCACGGTGTTTTAAACCAACCGCTTCTTGCTTTGAGTTGTAACGAACCTCCGATTGACGTTGCGTGGCATAGAGATAACCATCAACGTACCAACGGATCTCACCCTCTTGCCACTCCACAGCATAGGTATGGAAGTCATCGGCTGGATTTACGCCATCAGGTAAGGCGTATGCTTTACCGGTGTGAACATTATTAGGCCAATCACGGCCGTAATGAAGCGTGCCATGCACGTTAGATTCAACCGAGCCGTCTTCATTGGCAACCTTGAGGTTTACCGCTTCCATGATGTCTATTTCACCAGACTTTGGCCAGCCTCCGTAAACCTCATCCGTAGGCAACATCCAAAACGCGGGCCAGCTGCCTTGCCCGCTTGGTAACTTGGCCCGCATTTCGAATCTGCCATACTTAAAATCAGCTTTATATTTGGTGTTCAATCTTGCCGAGGTATACGGCAGTTGTGCGCCTGCTTGAGCAGGGGTAGCGACAATATTCAGCATGCCATCGGCAATAAACGCGTTTTGTTCACTGTCGGTGTAACACTGTTTTTCATTGTTGCCACCGCCGTCGCAATTTACCTCGTGCGTCCACTTAGATGTGTCTATCGCATCGCTATCAAATTCATCGCTCCACACTAGCGTCCAGTCTGAAACCGGCGTTGTGGTATCAACGGATTTATAATTAGTTTCTGTCTCGGCGCTTCCGCCACATCCCGCTATGATAGCCACAGAGATTGCGGTGCATAGCCTTGTTAATTTTCTTGCTGCAATTTTCATCAGTTACCCCGATGCAAAACGTCGTTGTCAAATGGTTGAATACTAAGAACTTTATTATTTAACCTGAAGCTTAAATAAGAGGTCAGTTAACTCATCGTTTCTAAGATCAGGTTATTTAGCTATACACTGGCAAAGACTACTCAGCGCATTCCTAGCAACAAATGTAAGCGCTTACAAATAAGATTAAAAAAATACACGCAAAATGTAAGCGCTTTCACAAAAGTAAACTAAGTTAATTTATTCGTCAATATTAAATTGTCATAAGGTGAAAATCTGCATGGTATAAATACCAATTAAATGGATGTAAATACAAGCTTAAAAGATCAGCTGGTCCTAATAAAGCTGCAGATAAAAAGCTGTAAAGGTCAATAAACCTATTACAGTCGCTTAGCTGTAAAGGGGCTTTACAGGATTACCCATTCATTACGTTAAGATAAATCATACGCTTTAGCTTGGTTGACAATACGGTCAAATTCACTGAGATTATTGAACCTGAGCTTCGGATCATTAATGCCTTTCTAGCAGCCAGTTTTAGCGCTAACTGCGTTGAATTCACTTCCAATAGCCAGCTATTGGTGCGTAAATTCGTCTTGCCTACAAGGATGTAGGTACCGGGGCGGTAGCAGGACGCGAGAGCGGAGTTATCCCTAAAACTCTCTGGCTAGACAAGGGAATAATTTAATGTAAGTTAAAAACAATGAATCAGCTCATTCCTTATCCAAACCTCAGGTTGAGAACAAAGATTAGGGTCACGTTATGAAATCATATTTCCTTTTAGTTGCAGCGGCAGGTGTTATGAGCGGTTGCATAACCACCAACCCAAGCAGCGACCAGCGCCTCTGTGAGACAACACTGCACAATTACGTAAAATATCGAGATTCGGGCTCAGCACAGGATTACCAAAGTATTTTTACCCAAAATGCAACATTTAATATCCCAGCACTCAATATCAATATTACTGGCGCTGAAGAGATAACAATAAGACAGCAACAAGCCATAAAAACAACAAAGAGTATGCACATGATAACCAGTGCCGATATTCAACCTATCGAGGCTAATAAGTTCAGTGCAAAAAGCTATTTTATTCTTTACCAGCAGCCAAAATCCCAACCAGATGCCCCAATCACCGTATTTAACGGAGTGTATGAAGACGAGCTTACAGTATTAGATGGCCGATGCTTAATTAATCACCGCCTTGTTAACGTGCTTAAAAAAGAGACTTGGCATTAGGCGTTATTTACTCGGTTATTCTTTGTGGCATTGTGCAATTTTGTACAAGACTTTTTGAGTGAAGACAGATACGCTTTTCATCAATGGGGGAGAGAATTATGCAACACGCAAAGTTTAGTTTTCATCGCGAACTCGGTGGCCTAGAAGTACTACACAACATTGATAAGCAGGAAGACTTTGGTAGACATAGCCACAGCGGCTATACGCTTGCCCTAGTGGATAGTGGTGCGCAGCGATTCTACCGCAGCGGCGGTGAACACTTAGCTAGTCAGCATAGTGTCATTTTGATAAATGCAGAGCAGGTGCACGACTGCAGAAAGGCGTCCAAAGATAAGTCTTCGTACCGTTCACTCTACCCAACGCCTGAACTATTCAACCAGTTTCTTGGTGATGGCAAAGCAATAGCACCTTTTTTCCATGATGCAGTATTACACGACCGAACACTCACGGCACTCATGAACACCACTTTTAACGTCTTAGAATGTAATACCAGCGCGCTTGAAAAGCAGTCTCAACTTATTACTCTGCTATCTTATTTAAGCAATAAGCAAGGCAAGGTCACATTCGATACAAAAACCCCTTCGGTTAAGCAACGAATTACCACAGCACGTCATTTTCTTTTAGATAACTTATTTGAAGATGTCTCACTCGACTCCTTAGCGAGCCTTGTCGACATGAGTCCCTTTTACTTTATTCGCGTGTTTAAGGCCCACACAGGCCTCACTCCCCATGCCTTTCAAATACAACACCGGCTGAATCATGCCAAGGCACTACTGCGCAGTGGCAAAAGCGTTTCCCATGCAGCATTAAGCGTAGGCTTTTATGATCAAAGCCACTTCAACCGTCATTTTAAAAAGAATATGGGGATCACTCCCAGTCAATATAGTAAGGCTTGTTAATATGAAAGTCGCAGTATGTAAAGGCTTTTGGGATATGTTGCCATTAAATCTCGCCGTGCTTCCTTGGGGAATATTGTGTGGCTCACTTGCCGTGCAAAATGGCTTTACGCCGCTCGAAGCACAGTTAATGTCATTATTAGTTTTTGCAGGCTCGGCGCAGTTAGTGGCAATAGAGCTTATTGCCAAAGACACCGCGCTTATCACCTTGCTTGCGACTACCTTCATTATTAGCGCGAGACATTTACTCTATGGCCTTGCTATCCGCAACAAAATGATAGATAAGCCCCTTAAATGGCGTGGCCCCATTGCGTTTTTTCTCACCGACGAATTGTTCGCGTTTTCTCATCACCACCGTGCCTATCAAGGCAAACTTCGGCTCGTGTATGCGCTCATCGCTGGTGGTAGCTTTTATGTTGCATGGAACCTGTGGACGCTCATTGGTATTGTCGCAGGCCAGTTTTTGCCTGACTTGACCAACCTTGGCTTAGACTTCGCGATTGCGGCAATATTTATTGCTTTAGTGGTCCCGAGTATCAATGCGTTACCTGTGTTATGCGCCTGTTTAACGTCAGCGGTAGCCATCTTAGTGTTCAAACTTATCCATTTTGAATTTGGTTTAATTGCCTCTGCACTGCTCGGGATGTCGGTGGGGTATGTGCTACAGAGCAAAAAGGAGCATGTATGATCACCACGATTTTAGCCATGGCCTGCGTCACTTTTGCAACTAGGTACTTGTTTTTGGCAAAACAACTGCCTTTTACCATCGGACCTAAACTACAGCGTTTTTTAAGTTTTAGCGCCCCTTGCGTACTGACCGCCATTTGGGTACCCATTGTATTTATTCAAGACAAGCAACTTGCCATCACGCCAAGCAACCCCTATTTAATCGCAGCAACGGTCGCGGTAATACTGGCATTTCGCTTTAAAAACCTTTATATCACCACGTTTGGGAGCCTAGCCGTGTTTTACCTACTGTACTAAATGCGAAATAGTTACGGCCGTTGGATTAAACCCCAAACGCATAAGTGCGGTTTCATCGTCCGCTTTACTCACGCAAGCCAAAGCGCGCTGGTTTAGCGCTTCGAAGCGTCCCGTAACATGGGCCTCACGGCCAATAGCAGCAAGCGGAAATACCATATCGCCTTGCTCAACTTCGATATTTACGTCTAGGCCATTTGCTACTCGCAGCGTCATCCAGCAACCTAGTTTTCGGCAAACATGGGTGACCACACCTTTTACCGTTACAAGGTTTGTTGTGTAGTCATTAAGATTTGGCAATATGTGCTCTGCCTCGACTAACTTAGACATGTCTGCGCCACCAGCAAATTCTAGCGGGCTTGAAAAGCTAAACCGAGAAAATACCGCCAAAGAGAGTGCTGTTAATTTTATCGTATCCTTCATCATTGCGACTCCATAGCTTTTATCACTACTACCTAATTAATTACTTACTCCTATAAAAAGTAATGGAGCATCAATCATATAGTTATATAAAAATACAATTCGCAACTAAAATCAACACAAAAGTTAACAAAAAGTAAATTTAGAAACTAAATGTTTTTGAAATTGACGCCACAAATGTAGAATCTGCGTAGGACTCAATATCATTGCTTTCATAGCCCAATGAAAAAGACCAAGTACTAATCGAGTAAGTTCCAGTTAGATGCCAGTGGGTATAGTCATCATCACCCGACTCCCATTCGTATTTATCACTATCAAAGCTCATTGAATGATCAACTCCGAGCGTCAGAGACCACCGCTCTGAGACTGGGATACTATGCATGAGCATCACTATCCCGTGAGCAGCCCCTGTTCCAAAGTAATCCCATGCATACCAAAAGTCTAAATTTGTCTGGCCGTAATTAAACTTTGCATAGGCTTCTGCATAGTTATAATCAGAACTCACATCATCACCATGATAGGTATATTGCGAGAGACCAACATCAAGCTTTAATTTTTCAGTTAGCGTAAATTTGTAGCCACCATACAGATCTCCTTCTACATCCGTGCCATCTCCAAAATCTACTTGAGACACCCAGCCTCCAGCATACCAGCCACTTTTTCCAAACCAATCTAAACTGACTTGAAGCGCTTCGTCTTCCTTAGTTTGACTCACGCCATTAAATAAATAATCGGAAGCCAATGTTACAGTAGAGGAAGTCGCCGCATTGACGAATAGTGGAGTAAACAGCAATGGCAGCAGCCAGTAATCTTTCATCTTTGAAATCACCCTTTAATTACAGTCATTTCAAGCATAGACCCGTTTTATTGATCTACATCCATTTACATTCACCTCCGCAAAGATAATAATGAGAATGATTTTTAATTAAGGAGTTGAATATGAAAACCTCACTTGCTATCACTTTGCTTAGCCTCGGTGCCTTCCTTTTGTCTCATGCCGCATCAGCAAATGAATGTGAACTCAGCATTGAAGCTAACGACATGATGCAGTTTTCTAAAAAATCACTCAGCGCACCATCTAGCTGTAAAGAAATTTCAGTTACGTTAAAGCATACGGGTAAACTACCAGCCACCACCATGGGCCACAACTGGGTGTTGAGCAAAGCTGCAGATGTTCAAGCCGTTGCAACCGATGGTATGTCAGCTGGCGCAAATAACAGCTATGTAAAACCAAACGATAGCCGCGTTTTAGCCGTATCAAAGGTGATTGGCGGTGGCGAACAAACCACTGTGACCTTCTCTAGTGAGCAGCTAAAGCAAGGTGACAGCTACAAATTCTTCTGCTCATTCCCGGGGCATTTCGCCATTATGCAAGGCACCTTTACACTTAGCTAGCCATTTTCGGAGCGGAGTTTATACTGAGCCTTTTCAAAAACCCGCTCTTACAGTTTCCACTCGGGGCGCATGAAGAAGCGGTTTTTTCAAGCATTCCACCGCCCCACTCCAGTTAGGCTATCTCTCTCACTGCAATTATTACTTACCCCTTGAACAACATACCTATAATCATTACAATCAATTGCAAACAATAATGATTATCACCATCATGAGCTTTTTCTCAATTATACCGTTTTGGTTTGCCGCCGTGTTGCTCTACTTAGCAAGTCCTAAGCAACGATTTCTGGCCTCTTCTATACATAAACCCACAGCATACAGTATGGCTGTAGTCCTTGTTTTGTCTGGGGCTATTATATTAACTCTGCAGTACCCAATTATTTCTGCAATGATAGCCAGTCTCGTTTTAATCATGTTTTCTTTGGTCTCGGTGACCTTAATAAGTGGATACTCAGTAAAGCGCCTCTATCTATGCTCAACACTTATCTTTTTGCTATCTCTATTTTTTGGAGGGATAAGTTATGTGGCCTAAAACGTTACTTGGGTTTTTCTTAGGGCTATTACTGTCTATTTCTTTAGTGCTAAACCTCAATTTGCTCCTGCCCTTTTCAGAGTCCACAAAGCTGATGATAGGTCTGGTGCTAGCATTTCCGATATGGGCGGGGATCTTAGTTTGGAGCTATGCATTTTCAAGCGCTAAAGCCGCGTGCAAACCTTTGTTTGCTATCTTTATTCCCTCTTTGCTACTAAACACAGCATTACTGTTAATAAGATAAACAATGAAAAATCAAACACTAAAATCATTGACCGAAGCACATGCATGGATTGGGATCATCATTTCAACGGTACTATTCATTGTGTTTATAGCGGGATCTCTGAGCCTATTCAGAGACAACATCACGGGCTGGGAACGTGCCTCCCTAGCCGCCCAGTCTAACGAGCCACTTAGCACCATTTCCTACGACAAAGCGATCACATCAATTGCGCAGCAATACGATGTCGATACACACCATGGCTTTTTTATGCGCGAGCCTACGCCACATAACCCTTTTATTGAAGTTTACTTTGCGACCCATTTAGACGAGCCGCACCCGATTACGGGGGAAGATCATCAAGACCAGCATCTTCTGCTATCACCACAGACGGGAGAAATTCTTGCTGATGCCGACAGATTTGAATTTGCCAGTTTTCTCTATGAGTTGCACTACGATTTAGGGCTTGGTCGCGCTGGTCTTTATTTCGTTGGCATCATTACTCTATTTTTTTTCGTTGCTGTGCTAAGTGGGATCATCATTCACTGGCGCAAAATAGCCAAACACTTTTTTCAATATCGCGCCGAAGGTAAAAAAGACAAATGGCTAGATGCTCATAACCTGATTGGCACGATGGGTCTGCCTTTTCACTTAATGTATGCCTTCACGGGTTTAGTATTTAATCTCGTTATTATTTATCAGATTTCATACGCCGTACTGCTTTATGGTGGTAATCAAACCGCCCTACTCCAAGCCGCTGGATTTAATGAACCAAACATCGAAGCACTAGAACAAGCACGACCAATGCACGGAGTTGATCAACTCAGAGCTCAAGCAATTGATACGCTGGGAGATGTGTCACTCAAAACGGTAGAAATCACCCACTTTGGCGATAAAAACGCGGTGATGAGTTTTACCGCGAAAAGTAACGATGCTTTTTCAAATTACAAAGAAGTGCAGTACACGCTAAACGACCAATCACAAATTTATCTCACCGAAGACAACTACGACAACGCTGTGCGAGCGGGACTATCTACCATTGCAAGCCTCCACTTTGGTGATTTTGCGGGATACGGTATGCGAATGGCGTTTTTATGCCTAGGCCTTGCAACCGCCTATTTAATCGTTACCGGTAATTTGATGTGGATTGAAAAACGAGCCAAGCAGAAAAAGCAAAGCGCTAAAAGTCTAGTATTTGTAAAACGATTAACATCAGGTGGCTTTATCGGTGTGCTATTGGCCATCGCCATCGGGTTCATGATGACAACTTTACTATCGGCAAATCATATCGATAAACTAGAGACGGTTAAGTTTTCGATGTTTTCGGCCTTTCTCTTTGCACTTATTAGCAGCCAATTCGCAAAGCACGTATTGTCGTTTAGCAAAGTATTGTTGGGCTTGAGTGGCATTTGCTATTGCTTAAGCGCGGTCATGAATGCGGCGTCTTTTGTTAGCCAGTACAATACCTTACCCACTCAAACGAGAATTGACTTTGCTATTGTAACTGCACTTATGTGTTTAATGGCTTTGATTTGTTGGAAAGCAGTGTCACGGATCAACGCGGCAGCACAAACTTCAGCGCCAGTTTCGCAAGATCAGCAGCCACAACAAACCATGAGTTAATCAAACAGCATAAGATAATAAAAAAGCGGGCTAACCCAGCCCGCTTTGTTTTACTCTCACAGGGAAACAATGTGAAATTAAAACTCAGTTTTAAATCTTAGGTAGTACTCACGGCCTAGATATAAAGACGAATGAATGGGATCTGCGTTATTGCCATTGCCCGTCGCAAAAGGCGGCGCTTCATCTAATAAATTGTTAACGCCCAGCGTAATTTGAGTATCAACAGAGTCTAAATGGTAGGTTACCTGAGCGTTATGTGTCAGCGTGCTATCAACGGTATTGGTAAAGTTAACGATTTGGTCGCCTTGTTTAACCGATACTTCTTCTAACATCGAATCGATGTAGTAACTTTGCCAACTTGCGCTAAAGTCGTCATGCTGCCAATTAAGTGCAAAGTTAACTCGGTGCTCCGGCACCGCCATCTGGCCATTAACACGCTGTCCGGCTCTGTCTTTGGTTGCAAGGCCTGGCTCAATCACCTCGTGCTTACTCACAAATGACCAGTTAAGTGCAGTACTCAAGTCACCAAATGAAAATTGCCCAATGTCAAAACGAACTTCCGCATCTATACCTTGGCGGTTTAACGCATTGAGGTTTTCATTAAACACATCGACGCCCGTGATCACTCCCTGAAACTCACCAGATTGAACACGATGCACAGAGTCGCAGTACAAACCATTATTCATACATTCACTCAATTTAGTCACCGCGCTAATGTTACCAATGGCATCTTTTAATTGGATATCATAAAAATCTAAGGTGATCGAACCGTTGTTAAGCCAGCTTGGCTGATAAATCACCCCAAGAGTTTTGCTCGTCGCGGTTTCTGGATCAAGCTCCGTGTTACCGCCAGTATTGGTTCTGATCTGTCCTATCGTTTCTCGGTAACTACCATCAGCCGGAACACCCGTGCTAACACAGTTTTGGTTTGGATTGGCTACAGCACAAGGATCATCGCCATTTTCAAAACCGGGCAATCGGCCTTTATAAAGCTCCACCACATTAGGCGCTCTAAATGCTTGAGACCAAGTACCTCTAAAACTCAACTGCTCGTTCAACGCCCAAAATACGCCCACTTTTGAATTGGTGGTCGACCCAAACGTATCAAAGTCTGAATATCGAGTCGCGAGGTTTAACTCTAGGCTCTGCGCCCAATCATGGTCTGTTAATAGTGGCACAACGGCTTCAAGATACGCTTCATTAAGCGAATACTCACCACCAGTTGGTCTACCTAACCCATCCGTGACTAAAATATTAATAGAAACGGCATCCGTTTGATTGCGCGCCTCAACCTTTTGATTTTCGACCCCAAAAGACACACCTAGATCGCCCGCAGGTAAACTCGCCACGACACCACTTACGTTCGCGCTGGCGATTTTAATCTGGTTATGACCTTGTTGGATCCCCGGCCAATCACCGGAGAGATAATTTAGCATATCCTCGGAAATCTCAGAGTCGGTGCCAGGTTGACCAAAAATATTAAGCGGCACACAACCTTCAATTAACGCATCTGGTGTTGCACCACAGCGCAGCACGCCTTGCTCATCAAAATGAGTAGGCCCGACCGCATTTTTAGCCGCTGGCCAATTGAATATGCCAGTTTTTAGTCGTTTGTTTGAGTTGCGGCCAAAGTTGTAGGCCAGCTCCCAACTCCAATCAGCATTAAAATCACCAGATAGTGCCATCACAATACGATATTGGCTATTTTCTACATGGTTCATACGACCATTGGTTTCCACCATTCTGCGACGCCAGTCATTGATTGCATAAGGGTTACCATCTTTGTCTTTCGGACCAAATTGTTGGTTGTAATAGTTATCAGGAGAGTAGGTAAAATCTAAGTATCCACCCCAAACTGGAACTAGCGGCTGAGGCGCGCCATTGGTCGTGGATTTTCGATGTGAGTAAAGCGCCTCGAAATTGAATACCACATCATCCGAGAACTTCAAATTGCCAAGGTCATATTCTCCAAATGCACTCATGCTATAGCGTTCAAAAGGCGTTTGCAGCAAGCTTGGCTCTTGGTAATTATATAGGTCGTTTTTTGCCAGTGACGCATCGGAGATAGTTTCACGCCACTCGCCATACTCTGGGCCTCGGGTAACAAAAATTTCCTTGCCGTTTTCATCCGTAACTTTTAGATTACTCCATGGCATCGCGGAGCTACCGCCTTGACCGTAACTGCCATCGGGGTTAAGTGTTAAATCATAGCGGCTGAAGTCTCTGTCACCGGCATACACTTCTTGTTTTTCATCGTAACTGGCACTCACCATAAAGCGCCCTTTATCACCAACAATGCCTGTTACAAGTTCCAAAGAAGTCGTATCAGCATCGCCATCAGCGGACTGACCAATTGAGCCACTCACCTCAAAAATATCGCCCGTTTGTCGAGTAATAATGTTAACGACACCAGACACCGCATCAGAGCCATATATAGAAGACGCACCATCCAATAAAATTTCAACACGTTCAATAATCGCAGTAGGTATAGCACTTAGGTCAACCGCAGCATCCGCGCCATTTCCCCCATTTGGTAAGCGGCGGCCATTTAGCAAAACTAACGTGCGCTGCGCGCCTAAACCGCGCAAGTCAAAGTTTGTTACCCCCGACGTATTTTCATTTTGAGAAGCATTAGGTGCACTGGCGGAAACCGTTAGATTTTGCAGCATATCGCCAATATTTTTAAACCCGGTTTGCTCAATATCCGCTCTAGATATTGTGGTTACCGCGCCGGGTTTACTTAGATTTGCCCGCGCGATACGCGACCCTGTCACCATGATCTTCTCAACAGGTTCCGACGCTGCTTCCTCGGCAAACACAGGGGCCGTCCACACCATAGCGCCCGAACCACACAAGCTGGCGATTGCTAACGCCAAAGTCGTTTTTTGTTTTGTTATTGTCATAACGGTTTCCTTTGTAACGTTCCAAATTATAGTTAGACGCTGACGATAGAAAGTTTCTTATTATCACTACAGGGAATGTAATAGGTTATTTATTGCGCCTTTTTATACTGATAACACAATTAAATCGTTCCAACAAACAATTCTAGACGATTTACGCAATATTTATTTACTTTTATTGAATATTCAAGCATCTAATTAAAAATCATGTAATCAGCAGATTTGGCGTGATCACTACCCAGAAAGTCATAAATGTCACCACTCTCTTGGTATTCAATATCGGCCTCTAAGACCACCGAAATCTGGTAAAAAGCAGTTATCGGGACTACCTTTATCTAGGGCCTGTTGACCTTTGCTGTTTGATTTTTGTTCTTCTGAGTGTGTTTTGGTCGCGACGCTCGACTTGCCGCCTAGTAATCTAGGCAAAAGTTGAGCAACAATGAACAAAGCGCACTCAGATGAACCCAAAGGGCAGCACTTGATTAGCATTTCTACTGTGTTATCGCCAGACTTACATAGAGTGACTATGCTACGCTGGCTCTGCCTTGTATAAATACCAATCAAACTGCTGCAAAAACAAACTTGAAAGATCAACAGGCCCTAGGGTTTATTGGTCTTTGCGATTTGATTTTTGTTCCTCTGAGCGTGTTTTGCTCGCGGCGTACAACTTGCCCGATGTACATACTGATCAAACTTCTGAAAAACAAACTTAAAAGATAATAAACCCTAGCAATCTTCCGTCATCGAACAAACAAGGATCTCCCATGGATAAGAAGCAAAACACACCATCGATTTGTCCTTTTGCGCATGGTGCAAATACCTCGTCAGAGCACACCGAACACCAATGGTGGCCAACTAGCCTGAACCTAGACATATTGCATCAGCACGATACGAAAACCGATCCGATGGATGTCAATTTTGATTACAAAAGCGCCTTTAACAGCCTTGATTATCCCGCCCTGAAAAAAGATCTCGAGCAACTTATGACAGACTCGCAGCCATGGTGGCCCGCCGACTGGGGACACTATGGAGGATTAATGATAAGAATGGCATGGCACGCTGCAGGTAGTTATCGTGTTGCCGATGGTCGCGGGGGCGCAAACACGGGTAATCAACGCTTTGCTCCGCTAAACAGCTGGCCGGACAACGGAAACTTAGATAAAGCCCGGCGTTTACTTTGGCCGATTAAAAGAAAGTATGGCAATCGTATTTCTTGGGCCGATCTAATCGTGCTGGCGGGCAATGTTGCCTATGAGTCTATGGGCTTTAAAACCTTTGGCTTTGCCGGTGGCCGAGAAGATATCTGGCATCCAGAAAAAGACACCTACTGGGGCAGCGAAAAAGAATGGTTGGCCCCCTCAAATAATCCAAACAGCCGTTATAGCGGTGAGCGCGATTTAGAAAATCCACTTGCTGCTGTGATGATGGGTCTTATCTACGTTAATCCTGAGGGTGTGGATGGTAACCCAGATCCGTTAAAAACAGCTGAAGATATGCGTGTTACGTTCGCTCGAATGGCAATGAACGATGAAGAAACGGTTGCACTCACCGCCGGCGGACACACCGTAGGTAAAGCGCACGGAAATGGCAACGCGGATGAATTAGGCCCGGCGCCAGAAGGCGCGGACTTGCATGAACAAGGTTTTGGTTGGATGAATCACAGCTCGCGTGGCATTGGCTCTGATGCAGTAACCAGTGGTATTGAAGGCGCTTGGACGACGAACCCAACTCAATGGGACAATGGCTACTTCTACTTGCTGTTCACGTACGAGTGGGAGCAAACCAAAAGCCCTGCGGGTGCGTGGCAATGGCAGCCTATCAATATAAAAGAAGAGGATAAGCCAGTTGATGCTGAAGACGCATCCAAACGCTGCATGCCGATGATGACAGATGCCGATATGGCGCTGAAAATGGACCCAATTTATCGTAAGATTTCGGAGAAGTTCTATGCCGACCCCGACTATTTTAACGATGTTTTTGCAAGAGCGTGGTTTAAGCTCACTCACCGCGACCTTGGCCCTAAAAGTCGTTATCTTGGCCCTGAAATCCCCAATGAAGATCTACTTTGGCAAGACCCCGTCCCCAGTGTTAACTACACCCTAAACGACAGTGAAATTAGCGCCCTTAAACAACAAATTCTAGCAACCAATGTGACGCTTTCAGAATTAGTGGCAACCGCGTGGGATAGTGCGAGAACGTTTCGATATTCCGATTTTAGAGGGGGAGCAAATGGTGCAAGGATCCGCCTAGCCCCGCAAAAAGATTGGCCCGGAAATGAACCTGAGCGGCTAACGAAAGTACTATCGGCATTAGAAACCGTACAAAATAACTTTACGCCAACCGTAAGCATGGCTGATTTAATTGTGTTAGGTGGCTGCGCTGCCGTCGAACAAGCCGCAAAAAATGCAGGTGTGTCAATTCAAGTGCCTTTTGCAGCAGGACGAGGTGATGCCACAGACGAGCAAACCGACATTGAGTCATTTGACGTATTAGAGCCGGTGCATGACGGTTTTCGCAATTGGCAAAAACAGCACTACAACGTAAAGCCAGAAGAAATGCTGCTTGATAGAGCCCAACTGATGGGACTCACAGCCAAGGAAATGACCGTACTGATCGGCGGAATGCGCGTACTAGGCACCAATCACGGGCAAACATCGCATGGCGTATTTACTGATAACGTTGGCACCTTAAGTAATGACTTTTTCGTCAACTTGACTGATATGGCGTATCGCTGGGAGCCTATTGGTGAGAACCTATACGAGATAAAAACGCGCGACACGAACACGGTAAAATGGACCGCGACTCGCGTTGATCTCGTCTTTGGTTCTAATTCTATTTTGCGTGCTTACGCCGAAGTATACGCACAAGATGATAGCAAAGAGAAGTTTGTCCTCGACTTTGTTGAGGTATGGACAAAAGTAATGAATGCAGACCGATTTGACTTAAAATAGCTACATCTAAGCCTAGCCACTGGAGGATATTTAACAGTGGCTCAGGCCTGTTTATCCTAGCCATGTGATTTTCTTTAATTGAGCTTTTAGTGACAGCGCTCAACATGCCGCCCTACGGGCCAAGCTAAAGTTAAGCAGCGATAAATCTCAACATCCTCTTAGCTCGGCAACGATCCAATCACGAAACGCCTTTAACTTAGGCCATTCAAAGTGTCGCTCAGGGGCGACCAAGTAATAACGATATTCACATAACCATGCAAAATCGGGGTAGATTTCTAATTGACCAAGCTCTAAAGATTGATTCACTAAACGCCGACGTAACAAAGAAAACCCTTGCCCTGCCACTGTTGCCTGCTGCACCAATGCCGCATTATCAATTTTGAGATTACTGAAGGTATGACCACTCAAACCCAGCTGCTTGTTTAGCTCAAGCCACGCATATTCGTTATCTCGACCTTCATCATAGATAAAGTTGAGTTTTGATAGCTGCTCTCGTAACGGTTTATTTGGGTCAATTAGTCCAGGCCGATAGGCAAGGACTAACTCATCCTCGGCGATGAGCTCACTTTTCAGCCCCGGATAGTTACCAAACCCAAAGCGGATCCCTATATCAATACCATCATGATTAAAGTCAGCAAGTTGCTCGGTTGGGTCAATTCGTAGCTGGAAGTCTGGTAATGCGTTGTTAAAGCTCGCCAGTCTCGGCAGCAGCCAACAAGTCGCAAATGAAGGTAAAACCGTAAGGTTAATGGTAGTTGGGTTTGGATCTGATTTTAATGTCGACAAGCCCATTTCCATTTGCCCAAAGGCCTTGTGTAAGTAAGGCAACAAGTCTTGTCCTTGCTGAGTTAGCAATACCTTTCTTGTTTGCCGCTCGAACAACATGCAACCGAGCTGTTGCTCGAGCGTCTTTATCTGTTGACTCACAGCAGCTTGTGTCACGAATAAGGCTTCCGCCGCCTGCTTAAAACTGCCTAGTTCGGCTGCCGTTTTAAAATACCAAAGTCCTTTGAGTGGAGGTGATTTCATTGGCCATCTTACTTAATTAAAACTTAACTATAAGTCAGAATTTCTCGTTTGTCAGTTTTAAGAATGCACACAATACTTAGCAGTGAAATCAGAGACAATAGGAGTCTTTATCATGAAATACGCAATTATTCTTGCCTTTATTTTAGTAGCATTCACATCAACAGCCGGACAGGTACAAACTGAAAAAGTATTTACCGACGCCGGATACCCATATAAAAACTTAATCATGAAGGCCGAAAAAGTGGAGCTTGTTTATTCCGAAGAGCAAAACAAAACGACCTGTCGAGTTAAGGTCTATAGCGGTGATGTACTTCATGAAGGAGAGCCTATGGAGATATCGGCTAAAACGTTTTCAACCGATCCCGTCAAAGGCTGTCTTGCCCGACAAAACGCCAAACATATTTTAAGTTTGCTGTAGACGACCTAAATCAGCATTAGCAACTTGCTCACAAGCAGTTGCTAATGCCGATCACTGAGCTGCTTGTATTTGCGACAGTTTGGAACACAAACGATTAAAAACAAATTTTAATGCCAAAACAAAACACTTGTTAACAACGTATTCTTAAACGTACGTTCACTTTCGTTTAAATGGATAAAAATTAAGTGGTTTAGCTCTAGAATCAGCACCAGAAGGTACAACTTTGACTGCGTCATAAGACATAAAACACCTACAAAGTATTACACAACAAATTGATATTAATTGAAATTATTTTTCAAATCAGGTAACAAGCCAACACTCAAAAACAAATCAGGTGTTAAAAAACTTATTCGTTACAAATAAAAATAAATTGAAACATTTATTTCACAAACTATAATCCTTGCCCCTAAGTTGAGTAAAAACCCTATTTTTTGCTTTTAGTTTTCAAGGAGTAGATATGAAAATAAAGCCCGTCACAATTGCACTAGGACTGGCATTAAGCAGCACAGTTCAAGCGTTCACCCAATTTGGTGGACAGGGGATTATGCCCATGGGACATGAATGGTTAACCCGCACCGCAGCACTTGAAGTGCTGGATGCCGAACATATTATCGAACCAGATCCCAACGACCCCAGACACGCTTGGCGCTATGGTCTGGCAAAGAACATCGCGCTACATACCGCACAAGATGAAATTACTCGACTCCAGTCCCAGTTAAACAACAACCCGCTTTATGAACCAAGATACGACGGTGTGAACTCCGCCATCGTTGGTGAGCGTTGGGTTGATATTGCTGGATTTAACGTCACCAACGCCAGTACCGATCCTACCGGCCCAAACTGTTTTAGCGCAGTCTCGCAAGAGCCGGCTGACATTCAGCTAGATCACTTTATGCGCCGCTATGACGATATTGCAGGCCAAGGTGGTGTAGATGCAGCTTATCGCGCGCAAAAACGCTTTGTTCAACATTTTATTGATGCAGCCATGGCTGAAGAAAAGCGCCTCAAAGTGTGGGATGGTGGCGGCCAAGCCGCCCTTGCGGAAGTAGATCATAATTACTTTTTGTTTGGCCGTGCTGTTCACCTATTTCAAGACTCATTTAGTCCAGAACATACGGTAAGGCTCCCACAAGATAACTACGAAAAGGTTTGGCAGGTAAAAGCTTATCTTTGCTCTGAAGGTGCCGAGCAGCATTCGCACGACACCAAAGATGTACTTAACTTTGCCAGTGGCGATGTGATTTGGCAGCCAAACACGCGACTAGAGTCTGGTTGGCAATCTTACCGTATTAGCAGCATGAAACCGGTAGCAATAGTCGCGCTGGAGGCCAGTAAAGATCTCTGGGCAGCGTTTATTCGCACGATGGCGACACCTAAAGCACAAAGACGTAGCGTAGCCGAGCAAGAAGCTGAGCTACTGGTACAAAACTGGTTGTCATTTGATGAGGCGGCAATGCTCGCTTGGTATGAGGACGAAAGTAAACGTGACCATACTTATGTACTGGCCCCTAATGAGTCTGGAAAAGGGAAGTCACTTGAAGCATGTATGACGGCGCTAAATGTAGGCACAACTAGCCAAACAGAGCGTGTTGCACAGCTAGATGCTGAGCGAAACCAATGCCTTTTTAATATCGAAGCCGAACCTGGTTTTGAAGATCTTAACGACCCACACTTAGATATTCCCTACAACTGGCGCTGGAAATCTCTAACGTGGCAAACGCCGCCAAGCGGCTGGACATATCCGCAGTTAAGTGCAGATACGGGCACACAAATCACGATAAAGTCGCCCGTAAATAATCAGTATTTAGCAGCACAGACCCTGAACAATGACGTCCGAATTACATTGAGCCCAACTGAGCCTCTCGATTTAATTCAGGTAACCAATACACAAGGCCTGCACTATTTTAGAGCCACTCAGGCCCCTTCGCTGTTTTTAAGTTATAGCAGCACAAGCGCAGGGTATCTCAAGCTCGTAGACTCTCCTAAACAAGCACTCTACGCGTTAATTTATCAAGGTGGTGTTTGGAACATCAAAAATCAATTTTGGCAACAATATATTTGGTTTAACCAAGCCCAAAACCAACCAGAATTAAATCGCCATGGCGAGCAAGACAGCCTATCTGCGAAGTGGATGATTGAAGGCATATAACTTATCACAACCCCCAACCAGCAGGCCCTATATCATTTAGGGCCTTTTTCTAAATTGTAGGCTCGCTCAGCAAGCCTGAAACACAGTACGATTAACTTTTCTTACGTAGCCAAAAGAGGCTCCCTTCAACGCTCAACCAAGCTTTTTTACCACCACAATCTATATAACTTAAGACTTCTTCTTTTGAGCCCAATGTGTAGCCATACATCTCTTTTGGTTTGGCCTTTTCTTGACCTGTAAGCATCTTGATAAAGTGCTTATTGTACCCTTTGATTGTCGCTTTTAGCTCATTCAAAGCTTTGCTCTCGCCATCCTGCGCAAAACGCATCAACGCCTCTGCAGATAGCATAAAAATACTCTCTTCTTCATATTCATCAAGGCAAGCTTGTAGTTTATCCCACTGTTTTAAGATGACTAAACCATTTACATACAGGTATCGACAGGCCTGATTATCGTTTGGATTAAGTCGAAGCAAGACTTCTAGCTCATCAACCGCCTCTTGTACTTTGTCTGCCCAAAAGTAAATCCACGCTTTATGGTAACGAATAAACATATAAGGTCTGGTTTCGTGGATAAGCCAAAAATTACCTTGATTTTCCTCAATATAATCAGGCGTAATAAAGTCTTGTTCTTCATTATGAATAAACTGGTCAAGTAGAGGGATTGAATCGATGTGAGTCAATTTGAGCAAGTTCTCAATCAGTACGTTTCTTATTTCTTCTTGTTCTTCATCAAAATCTTCGTCAAATTCAAACGCTCCGAACTCGTTGTCTAACTCAGGAACCCAAATTAACGTATCCCCTAACTCCATAATCGCGCCTGCCAAATAACGCTTTACGTCATGAGCCTCTCGCTCAAAAGGCACCATAGGCTCAGCATGTGAAAACGCCGCCTTTGCTGCATCTAGGCTAGTAAATCCGGTGAGCTGTTGTTGTAATTCACTTACCGCACCTTTCTGCTCTAGTGACAAGTTCTCAAAAGATACTTTATCCAAGGCCTTAAGCAGACCAAGACAAAAGCTCGGTAACGGAGCCCCTTCTACCAATGATGCTGCAAAATCTTGCTTAGAGAGCGCACACTCTTTTGGCAACTTATAAGTTTTTCCATCCAAGCTTGAAACGCACTGCTCATGCAAATCCATTAAGGCCTCTAGCTGAACACGGTAAATAGCCGTGTAATCACCAAAGAGCTCAGGCAACCACTCGTGTATTTCAGCAATATCATTAATGGCAGCCTTGCCAATCAAATAACCTTCAACAAAATAATAATCCGGTTGATGCTGAGTCTCTTTGGAAAAGGCTCTTACGGCTTTACGTAGCGCACTTGGTGTCATATAAAACATTCCTTTAACAATTGGATAAGTAGGTAGGAACCGCTTTACGCGGCGATCTCTACATAAAATATCGCGGAATAAATCCGCTCCTACCATACTAGATCCCACTGGTAAAAACTACTTCACGGAGGTGGGAGCCGCTTTATGCGGCGAGCTCTACAAAAAACATCACGGAGCCAACCCGCTCCCACCACACTAGCCCCGCGGGTGGGAGCCGCTTGACGCGGCAATCTCTACATAAAACATCGCGGAATAAATCCGCTCCCACCACACTAGCCCCGCTGGTTGGAGCCGCTTCACGCGACGATCTCTACACAAAACATCGCGGAATAAATCCGCTCCCACCACACTAGACTCCCACTGCTGGGAGCCGCTTGACGCGGCGATCTCTACATAAAACATCGCGGAATAAATCCGCTCCCACCACACTAGACTCCCCGCTGGTGGGAGCCGCTTCATGCGGCGATCTCTACGTAAAATATCGCGGAATAAATCCGCTCCCACCACACTAGATTCCCACTGGTAGGAGCCGCTTCATGCGGCGATCTCTACAAAAAACATCGCGGAATAAATCCGCTCCCACCACACTAGACTCCCACTGGTGGGAGCCGCTTGACGCGGCGATCTCTTGAACCCCATTCCAGAGAACCAACCCCTCACACAACCTTTCGACGCTCCAAACTCCAACAAAGCACTAAAGCAACCACACCACTTACATAGGTAACATACAAAGGCACTGATGTCTCGGCATCCTCAGCATACATAAACACACTCGACATCACCCAAGCTGCAACAGCACCAATCAACAGCCATATCGCCGCAGAATAAAACTTATACACAGGCGCACTAAAATAACCCGACAACACCACACAAGCCGCTGCTACACCACCTATCACCGGCTTCTTCCACCAGCCCGCATACTCCGCCAACATCCCAGCCAAGGTTGCTGACACGACAAAAGTCACGATGACGATTATAATGGACAGTAAAAATTTAAGGGCTTGGTTCATAATTCACCTTTGCAAAACCGCAGACTACTGAATATAGTCTACAACCTTCATCGATCTAAAATTGAGATGCTTTTCTTCATGATGTTCTGCATCTAGCACTACTGACAAGTACGGAGCAAATACCATTTTTTCATCTGATGAGAGCTCAAACTCCATTTTAAACATTCGCTTACTTCCTACAGGCACAGTAAAGTAATCAGGGTTATTACTACCATATCGCTTTTCACCTACATAGTATGCGAGTAATCTAGCTTGACTATCTTTATGATCAATCGCATAACTTCTATTTCTAATCCTGAAAGCATTATCACGAGGAAGCAGATTAATAGCGTAAAAGGAGCAAGTAAGGTTTTTACCACGCTTTTCACATCTATCCTTCTTTACTTCAAACCCCGCGTAGTGTTGAAAAGTTTTGACGGGGCCATCGTATTCATCGTTGAACATAGAAAGTGATATCCAAGGATCTTTTAGAAACATCCCTGCTGAAAAAAATGCTGCACATACAAACACAGTTGAAATTGACTTTATGAATCTACTAAAAGTGCTTAGTCCAGCTCGCTCAAATCGATAATACAAATAACTAATCATCACCACACTAAGCACCAAAATTGGTATAAAGCGAACCAAACTACTACCAGAATAAAGCACGTAGGCCTTCACCATCTCAACAAGATCGGTTGCATATGCACCAATGACGATACTGATTATAAAAACGGTAAAAGCAATCAATTTATTAAATGAAAATAAAGCCGCTTTTTTTACTGTGTTGTGTTGTTGTGACGCTGAGCCATCCATTTGTTTGCGTGTCCTAGTTACTAAAGTTTTGAAATACAATCAAAGTTTTTATCAAAAAATAAATTTACAATCCATATACATAGAGTTCAAGCTGTAATCTATCACCCGCTATGTTGATAGAGAAATCTATCTGTTTTTTACATCAATACCAGCTCCTCTTTGACGCTGACAGCTCATATTTACCCTGCGCTAGTTCTCAGGGAGTCTTAACACTTCTCTCAACCGCGCAAACGTCACAAACTCATCGTTGGCTTCCATTACTGCATACTCTGGGTTTCTCGCCACAAGTAAGTAGGTTACTTCACCTTGCGCATTAATCTGTTTTCTTACATCTCGTAGTAAAAATTGTTCGTCGCCAGCTGAGTCAAAGCGCTCGATGGCGATAGTGGTATTTGTAATTGACCCTGCATTGCTTGATGTGATCCGTTCGAGTAATAACAAGTCCCCATCGAAGATAGGATGTTTCCCACCGTTCATAGAATTGCCACTAGCATGAGCTAAGAAGTGTTTTTCAGGGTCGACTTTTCCACACCCCGGTGGTGCAGGCACGAAGGACATTTCGCTACTGTCGCCTGTTTTAAAGTGACCACAAGCAATTTTTAAATTAGGAAAATATGGCAGCTGTACCACGTTTTCCGCAACATCTGTGCTTTGAAGTTGGTTTGGTATCGCATCATCTGTCACAGTCTGTATACTTTCGAGTTCGGCTAGCCTGTCAAGTTTGGTATGAAGATATCTAACAAGGCGATAGCGGCTTAACTCCAATATACAATCGGTCAGTTGTTCAATATCTTGCGTTTTAACTTCAAGGTTTAGTTTGAACTGTGCTTCTTCAATGGATTGATTTGGCGCTTGTTCAATTGAAAACCAGTGGTGTGTTTTGCGCTTATGTGCAGGCTTTTTTGCCTCTGTAAAAGCGTTGATCGGATTATCAAACCAATAGTTGAACCACGCTTTGCTGCCTTTGCTTTTGCTTCTGTCCTTTTCTGATATGTCTAGCTTTCTTAGCTGCGGATAGTGCATAAGCACATCATAGCTCTTATCTGCCAGCGCCCTTAATGTAGGAGGGTGAGCTATACCATCGAGCTGAACAAAGGCTTCAAGCAAAATGGCTTTAAAGCTTTTTGTCATGCTGGTCACTTCAACAGCCTCTTTCAAAAACACCTTGTAGGGCGCAAGCCACTCAGCTGAAATACCACTAACACTCCTTGCTTTTACAACAAGTTCAAACCAACTTCCATAAGGCTTTATCTTCTTAAACTCACCATACTCATGGAAAAACTCACAAGCATCAGGGGCATGACCTAGCTGCTCTGCTAGATTTTGATAATCATCAAGAGCCGTGGTTCGCTGTTCATTAGCGAGTTGTTGCCAAAAGTCAGTAATTTCTAAGTCGTAATTTACAAAACATCCTTCAGGTAGCTGAACTACTTGGTTGTCTTTACTTAACTTAGCAACTAAGTCTCTGAGCGAGTATGTACCAAAAAGTGCATAAGGCTTGTTCAAAAAGCTGTGGTGGTTACCAATAAAATCTAATACCACCAAATGCGTTTTCTGTTGATGGGTTCTCAGTCCACGGCCTAATTGTTGTAAGAATAAAACCTTTGATTCACTGGGCCTCAACATCATCACAGTGTCGATACAGGGTAAATCAGTGCCCTCATTAAACAGGTCAACACTAAAAATAATTTGTAGTTTTCCAGATGCTAAATGCGCGAGAGCTTCACTACGTTTTATGCTTGACTTTCCATGTACTGAGGCCGTTTTAATTCCCGCTTTATTGAAGTAGTTTGCCATGTAGTCGGCATGTGCGGTCGAAATACAAAATGCCAGCGTGCGTGCTTGCGCCAACTGTTTCCAGTGCTGTAAAGCATGCTTCGCTCTGCGCTCTGTGGCAAATTGGTTGCTTAGACTGGTTGGATCAAACTTGCCGTTACGCCAAGGAATTGCGGTATAGTCAACGCTTTCGTCCCAAATACCATAATAGTGAAACGGCGCGAGCGTTTTGGCGTCAATCCCCTGCACCATATTCCGCTCATAGACGAGATTATTGTCACATAGGCTTAGAATATCGGCTTGGTCAGTGCGCTCTGGCGTAGCAGTTAAACCAAGCAAGAATTGCGGCTCAAAATAAGACAGCAAATTTCGGTATAATTTACTGCTCGCGTGATGAAATTCATCAACAATAATGTAGTCAAAATAATCGGCAGTGAACTGGCTTAAACTCTCTGATTTACCAATACTCTGTACAGAGGCAAACAAAAAGTCAGCATCACTTTGTTTTTGCTTACCGGTATAAAACCCTGCAGTACAATCAATTAGTCGTGTAAACGTCTTGGCTGCTTGCTTGAGAATTTCTTCTCTATGTGCCACAAATAGGACTTTTTTAGCACCTACTTGTTGAACGTCAAAAGCAGCAAGCCATGTTTTGCCCATTCCTGTCGCTAATACCACTAAGCCTCTTTTATAGCTTTGTGCTCTTGAGTTATTCAGTTTTTCTAGAGCTTCTTGCTGTTCAGGTCTAGGGCTAATCGGCTCAATATCTATGTCGTCATCGACCTTGCTAACGGTTTTGAACTGTGGCTTCTTACGACGTTTTTGATAGTGCTGTATCCACGGGTAGCTTAAACATGTTGTTTGAGGGTGATTAAATAAACTGGCAAACGCAGCCTTAAACTGCAAAAACGTTGCTTTGTTATTACCACTGTGACTGGCTATAAAATCATGACGAAAACACCACTCTAACCCTTGAGTTAGTGCCACTGCACTTATATTGTTTGAGCCAATAAACGCACTACCCTCATAAATTTGGCCATCTTCACCTTTGGTTTTAGTGAAAATGTATGACTTCATATGGAAGCTCTCATTTCCGCGAGTTTCGTATACCCGCAGATCAGCCCCTAAAGTCTGTATTGTCATCAATTCTTTCAGTGCGAACGGGCAAGTAAAATCTAGATAGTCCGAAGTAAGTAGCTTTAAAGTAGTGCCCTTTATCAAGGCGTCATACAAAGCATCAAACAGCAAGTCGAGACCTGAGCGCTGGATAAATGAAACAGTAATTTCAATTTCATCGGCTTGCTCAATAGCATTGAGCAATGCAGGTAATAAGGGATCATCACCCCCTGTATAGAGCTGCTTTTCGGTGCAAAGCGCGAGTTGTCTTCCTTGGTCATTGCTACTCACTTAATTAATCCTTCTTAAGCAAAGCGTTTAACCAAAGTTCGTTGTCGCGGTTGGGTCTTCTATCTTCCGTCACCCATTGCTTGATGATGTTGAGATTTGGGCATGCTGTGATAACTTTTGATAATCCGTCTTCATTAAGATCTGTAAACTTGCGACCATTGTGCTCCCGTTCACCCGCACCATATTTGAACGAAACATACAACACACCATGAGGTTTAAGCGCGTCTTGTAACTTCACAAAAACATTGGATAGGTCTTTCTCTGCAACATGTAAAAGGCTGGCACAAGCCCAAATACCATCAAAAGCAGCGATATCTTGTATTTCTTCAAAGAATTGGTACCTCACTGGTTGACCTAATTGTGTAGCAGCAATCTTCACTAGCTTTTCGCACGCGTCCATTGCGCTAACTTCATAGCCAAGTTGTTTGAACGCTAACGCGTCGCGGCCACTGCCACAACCAGCGTCTAAAATGTGAATTTGACTTTTCTCACGCTTTGGAAGTTCAGGAAGAAATACCTGATAAAGCGGTTGCATGTCCACATTAAGTGTTGAGTTTGCAAACTCTTCTGCATGTTGGCAGTAATAAGCGAGCGTAATTTCGGACATCTTCTACCTAAATTAACTTTATTTTGTGGCGCAGTGTAAATGACGATAAGTATGATTTCCATGTCATCACAAAAACTCTGCGAGTTCGCGTTTGCCGTCCGTTGCCAATGCGAAACCACTGTGATTAATCTTGCTAGTCTATATGGTTAGGTAAACGCTCAAACGCATAAAGATCCTGTTCGTGAGCGGTTACTTTATCCTTAACCGCTGTATATATTCATTTGAAATTAGATGTAAACGAATGCTGAGAGTATTAAACCCGAAAATCCGTGCGTTTTGTAGTGATTAGCGTCAAATTCCGAAGCTTTTGCCACCAAAGTGTTAGATGTTTTTTGCAAAACTATTAAAACTAGGATTAATTCAAACTGGTAAAAGTAATAAATGTAGATGAGCTGGCCTATTACAATACATTACAACTAATTTTATCACTTTGCAGGCTTGGTCAGTGTTTTTTGTGTTTTGACCGTTGTTAGCTAGGTGTTGAGGTACTGCGCTACCTTACTTTGTATGATGGTTTGCTTGTAGGCTGACTTGGCGAGGTGTCTATTCGGTTTACAACTTTTCCACATTCACCTACATTGGAAATGTAGCTTGGGTCTCAACAGGAAAGTGTCATGCACTTCAAGAATAAAATAACAAACGAGCGTTCTTACAATACCGGTGGCAGTGAGGCGAGTAGCCTTGAGAGCGACCGTGGGCGTATTATCAACAGTGCAGCGCTTAGACGGCTGCAACAAAAAACCCAGGTGTTTCCGCTTGAGCGTAATGCAGCGGTGCGTTCGCGCTTAACGCATTCGCTGGAGGTACAACAAAACGGCCGTTACATTGCTAAAAAAATTGTTGATGCGTTGGTACAGCAAGGTAGGCAAGATTTGCTGAAATATGAAGATAAAAACGGCCAGCAGGTGGATTTGTCTGAATGTTTGGTCACCCTATCTGAAATGGCCTGTTTGATGCACGATATTGGTAACCCTGCGTTTGGTCACTTTGGCGAGGCCGCTATCAATGATTGGTTTAAGCGTTATTTAAGTCAGCATCAACAGTTTGCAACAAGTGCCCGGGCGGCGCTGAGGTATGGCTCAAAAGAGAGCAAAGCATCTGATCTGGCGGTGCTGAATCAAGAAATGGAGTTACTGCTCGATATTTGTAGTTTTGAGGGTAACGCCCAAGCCATTCGCGTTATTCATACGCTTTCTCGACTTAACCTTACCTATTCACAATGTGCCACTGTGATGAAATATACCCGCTGCGCGACCACGCCTAAATCAACCGTGGCAGACGACAAATCTTATCTGCAAAAGAAAGCGGGATATTATTTTAGTGAAAGTGGTTTTGTCAGTGAGCTGTGCGATAAATTGCAGATCCAAGTGGGTAATCGCCATCCTGTGACTTATATCATGGAAGCGGCTGATGATATTGCTTATTGCCTTGCTGATATGGAAGACGCTGTAGAAAAAGGCATTATTAGCGTAGATGAGTTAACGGGCTGTTTAATAGAGGAATATCAAAATATCGCCGCTGGGTTTGGGATCTCCGACGACAAGCTGTTAGAGCTTATGAGTAAAAAGCTTCATTATGCCAATGACAAAGCCAGCAAGCATATAGCGAATTTTGATAATGAGTTTTTTATTTGGCTCCGTGTGGGGTTGCTGCACCCGCTAGCTGAACACGCCAAAACGCGTTTTATCGACAATCTTGATGCAATTTATGAGGGCAGTTTTAATGCTTCGTTGCTAGAGGATAATAGCCACCTTCATGCCATTGTAAAGTCGTTGAAAACGGTGGCAGCCAACGAGGTGTTTTCGAATAAAGAAGTAGAGCAATTGGAGCTCCAAGGCTACAAGATCACCAGCAGCATATTGAATGAATATCAGCGAGTGCTTGATTTAGACGCCGATGAATTTCACGCAGCATTTAGTGGCGACCATGACTTTGCGATAGAGTCCCGATTAATTAATCGAATTTCCAAAAAGTATATTGCTGTATACCACGAGACGGTCGCGCAGCTTAGTGAGGCTGAGCAAGCAGAGCCGATATTTGAGTTTTATTATCGCTGTCGCCTTATTCAGGATTTTATTAGCGGTATGACAGATCAGTTTGCTTATGATACCTACCGTGCATTGACGGCATTGGATTAAGGTTGATGGTTGGGGAAGTGATTGCAGTGGTCTTGTTGAAAAGCTCGCCGCGTGAAGCGGCTCCCACCAGCGGTGACATTTGAGGAAGTATCCAGCGATAATGATATGCGGTGGGAGCGGGTTTACCCCGCGATTTTGTTGAAAAGCTCGCCGCGTGAAGCGGCTCATACCTGCGGTGATATTTGCGGAGTTATCCAGCGATAATGATATGCGGTGGGAGTGGGTTTACCCCGCGATTTTGTTGAAAAGCTCGCCGCGTGAAGCGGCACCTACCTGCGGTGATATTTGCGGAGTTATCCAGCAATAATGATATGCAGTGGGAGTGGGTTCACCCCACGATTTTGTTGAAAAGCTCGCCGCGTGAAGCGGCTCCTACCTGCGGTGATATTTGAGGAGGTATTCTGCGGTCATGTACGTGATGAGAATAGGTTCATCCCGCGATTTTGTTGAAAAGCTCGCCGCGTGAAGCGGCTCCCACCAGCGGTGACATTTGAGGAAGTATCCAGCGATAATGATATGTGGTGGGAGTGGGTTTACCCCGCGATTTTGTTGAAAAGCTCGCCGCGTGAAGCGGCTCCTACCAGCAGTGATATTTGAGGAGTTATCCAGCGATAATGATATGTAGTGGGATTGGGTTTACCCCGCGATTTTGTTGAAAAGATCGCCGCGTGAAGCGGCTCCTACCAGCAGTGATATTTGAGGAGTTATCCAGCGATAATGATATGTGGTGGGAGTGGGTTTACCCCGCGATTTTGTTGAAAAGCTCGCCGCGTGAAGCGGCTCATACCTGCGGTGATATTTGAGGAGGTATTCTGCGGTCATGTTACATGGTGGGAGTGGGTTTACCCCGCGATTTTGTTGAAAAGCTCGCCGCGTGAAGCGGCTTCTACACAAGGTAGCAAGCGGATTT
Source organism: Pseudoalteromonas piscicida (assembly GCF_002208135.1). Classification (NCBI taxonomy): domain Bacteria; kingdom Pseudomonadati; phylum Pseudomonadota; class Gammaproteobacteria; order Alteromonadales; family Pseudoalteromonadaceae; genus Pseudoalteromonas; species Pseudoalteromonas piscicida. Next base: position 173 of record NZ_CP021647.1, on the reverse strand, counting down.
ATTTCGTTAAAACAGGTGCCTGTCGCGGCGTAAAGCCGCTGCTACAAGTGAGCTAAAAGGCTGGGAAATGATCGCCGCGTGACGCTCTCCCCTACACAAGTGGCAATAAAGAAGGAGGTGCCAATTGCACCTCCTTTGAATTTTGTGATCTAATAACGCTTTATTGGTCTATT